>NZ_JBMOWO010000062.1:0-17073 GCF_049310525.1 Pseudomonas sp. GZD-222 | reverse complement strand
GGGGACACCCCCCCCCCAAAAGGGGGACCCATTTTTTGGGGGGAGGGTTTTCCCCCCGCGATCGCCTTAAACCACTACACCCTGACTACGCAGGTAGTCATCGTAGGTACCGCTGAAGTCGACCACACCGGTCGGGCTCAGCTCGATGATGCGGGTAGCCAGCGACGATACGAACTCGCGGTCGTGGCTGACGAAGACCAGCGTGCCCGGGTAGTTCTCCAGCGCCAGGTTCAGCGCCTCGATCGATTCCATGTCCAGGTGGTTGGTCGGTTCGTCCATGATCAGCACGTTCGGTTTCTGCAGGATCAGCTTGCCGAACAGCATGCGGCCTTGCTCACCACCAGAAATCACCTTGACCGACTTGAGGATCTCGTCGTTGGAGAACAACATGCGCCCGAGGGTGCCGCGGATCATCTGCTCGCCCTGGGTCCACTGGCCCATCCAGTCGAACAGGCTGACGTCGTCTTCGAAGTCGTGGGCGTGGTCCTGGGCGTAGTAGCCCAGCTCCGCGCTTTCGGTCCACTTGACTGCACCAGCGTCCGGGCTCAGCTCACCGACCAGGGTACGCAGCAGGGTGGTCTTGCCGATACCGTTAGGGCCGATGATCGCCACGCGCTCGCCAGCTTCAACGGTGAAGCTGAAGTTCTGGAACAGGGTCTTGCCTTCGAAGCCTTTGGACAGCTTCTCGATGGTCACAGCCTGGCGGTGCAGCTTTTTGGTCTGCTCGAAGCGGATGAACGGGCTGACCCGGCTCGACGGCTTGACCTCGGCCAGCTGGATCTTGTCGATTTGCTTGGCGCGCGAGGTCGCTTGCTTGGCTTTCGAGGCGTTGGCCGAGAAGCGGCTGACGAAGGTCTGCAGCTCGGCGATCTGGGCTTTCTTCTTGGCGTTGTCCGACAGCAACTGCTCGCGCGATTGGGTCGCGGCGGTCATGTACTCGTCGTAGTTGCCCGGGAACAGGCGCAGCTCACCGTAGTCCAGGTCAGCCATGTGGGTGCACACGCTGTTGAGGAAGTGACGGTCGTGGGAAATGATGATCATGGTGCTGTTACGCGCCGTGAGAATGCTTTCCAGCCAGCGGATGGTGTTGATATCCAGGTGGTTGGTCGGTTCGTCGAGCAGCAGCACTTCAGGATCGGAGAACAGCGCCTGGGCCAGCAGTACGCGCAGCTTCCAGCCTGGCGCGACTTCGGTCATCGGGCCGAAATGCTGTTCCAGGGGAATACCCAGGCCCAGCAGCAGCTCACCGGCACGGGATTCGGCGGTGTAGCCGTCCATTTCGGCGAACTCGGTTTCCAGCTCGGCAACGGCCATGCCGTCTTCTTCGGTCATTTCCGGCAGCGAGTAGATACGATCGCGCTCAGCCTTGACCCGCCACAGCTCCTCGTGGCCCATGATCACGGTATCGATCACAGTAAATTCTTCGTAAGCGAACTGGTCCTGGCGCAGCTTGCCCAGGCGAACGTTCGGCTCGAGCATGACCTGACCGGCCGAAGGCTCGAGGTCGTCGCCGAGGATTTTCATGAAGGTCGACTTGCCGCAGCCGTTGGCGCCGATCAGGCCGTAGCGGTTGCCGTTGTTGAACTTGACCGAGACATTCTCGAACAATGGCTTGGCGCCGAACTGCATGGTGATGTTAGCGGTGGAGATCAAAGGGCTTACCTATCAATAACTTATGTGACGCTTTCACAGCCTGAGACCAATTTGAGACCAATCTGGAGCTTTTCAAGCTCCTGCCAATCCGAGGTCGAGTTGATCCAACGTGCATAAGTCGATAAGAGCATCTGCACGCTATGCCCGAGCTGTTGGGCGATAAATGCGGGGTTGAGGCCAGACATTAAGCATATTGTCGCATAGGTGTGACGGCAGTTGTATGGCCGCCGGTAGCCGATGCCCAATTCCTTGAGGATTGGCCGCCATTGGTGGTGAAGATCCGAGGTTTGCTGGACGAACTCGGCGTTTTTCGACGGCGGGAAGATGTAAGGCGTCTCAGTCACCTTTCCTTTGCCCAGCTTGCGCCGCTCCGCGTACTGCCTGGCAAACTCCAGGGCGTGCAGTGCACGTTCATTCAGCAGTACGAAACGATCCTTTCCGGTTTTGGTGCGCTCCACCACCTTTCCTAACGCAACGGTGCGCTTCACGTGCGCCGTTCGCTTCTCAAGATCCACCGCGTCCCAACGAAGGGCCAGCGCTTCGGATAACCTCATTCCCGTAAAAAAGACGAACTCATAGAACGCGGCGTAGATCGAGCTGGGCCAGTGTTTGCCGGCGTACATCCTTGCGACGATGCGGTTTGCTTCGTCCAGGGTGAACGGCTCGATCTCCTTTTTGCTTCTCTTGGGCAACTGCACTGACTCTGCCGGGTTGCGCAGTATGAGCCCGTCGCCGACTGCTGCCTTGAGGATGGTCGACAGCTTCACCAGCGCATTGCGCTTGACCGAGGGCGAGGTCCATTTCGTTGTGCTGACGATTTGTCGAATCCGTGTCGTCGACAGCAAATCGATTCGCACCAGCGCAAGATGTGGCATCCAATAAAGGTTGAGCGCGCTCTTGTAGCCGTTGCGCGTCCCGTCGACGATCTCACGGCTGTCCAGCCACAGTTGAGCGTACTCACCGAATACCGGCACTCCACCGACGACGGTGGCGGAGTTTGGGAACAGCTCCGCGTATTTGTCCTGGTCAAGCAGGCCGTATTTGATGAGGCTTGTTACCTGATCGCGAAGCTGGGATGCAGCTTTGAGGCCTTTCTGTGTCGTGGGGTAGGGAAGGGTTTCGGTGCGTCGAGTACCTTCCCACATGAACCGGAGTCGGAGCGATCCGTGGTTGATGTCGATGCCTGGGGGTAAATCCACTGGCTTTCGAGCCATTCGTCATACCTCTTCTTGCTATAAATGATGCGGCCGTGGTGCTTCATCCAGACGCCTTTGGGCAATACGCCGCGTAAGCGTCGGCCTTCAAGTGCTCGTTTGGTGCAGCCGAGTAGTTCAGCCATGCGTTGCTCGGTGACCTTGTCGACGTCACCGTTGGTTTCGGTTTCCATGGGATAGGCTCCACGCCGCGCATGGCGGCAGAGGTGGGAAGGGATCAGGATTTTCCTACAGACTTTGATCAAGGCAGCTGACATGATGTTCTTGCTCGCACAGTCAGTTGTCCTGGGTCCAAGACCGACGTAAGCCTGGCTGGGCGGCTCTACCCTCGACTCACGGCCTCGGCCCCTTCCAGATCATCCAGGCCATGTAGAGCGGGGCGGCGATGGGTAGGAGGATCACGACCGCCTCCCGATTTCAGCAGCTGCCTCGACGATAGCGCGGCGGGTGGCGGAAAACGGATCGTCGCCATGGTAGTGGTTGAACTCCCCGAACTTCTCCGCGTCGATCCAGGTGTAAGGCCCGGTATCACCATCAAACGGCTCGACGATGTGAATCGACACGCTCAGCCGATCCGCACGCCCCATCACCACTGCCAGGCGTAGTGCATCCCCGTCATTGATCAGTGGGTTCCAATGAGCCCTAACACCGGACCGACCTTTCAGTCGATACGGCCACTTGGGGTCTCGGCATGTGCACGGCTCGATCTCCAAGCGCCCGCCCTTGGCAGCCAGCTTCAGCAGTTCGTGATCGGCGTTCTTCTCTTCAGGCATGACTTCTCCAAAGCCGCCATATAGCGGCTATTCAATAGAGGGGAGAGGGGTTAAATCAGAAAGAGTACAAATGTGCTCTTAAGTGCTGGGGCGGCATTTGAAGGCCAGCCAGATATAGTGCCGGCCTTTGGCGGTGACCTTGATCTTACTGGTCTGCCTGTTCCAACTGATCAGGCGAAGCTCTTCCAGGATGGTGGTGATCGTGTGGCCTTGGTGCCACCCGGCCAGCGCCTTGATGCAGCCCTGGGCCAGCAGCCCCCGGTAATCGGTGTGGCCGAAGTTCGTGCCTGGTCATTCGCCCTGATTGGCCAGCATGTTCAGGCGCTGGAAGGAAGTGCCTGGGATTCCCTGATCGCGCTCAATCGGCGCGCTTGGATCTGCGATGGATGCCAGCGCTCGGTCATCAACGTACAAGCGGCGACCCTTCGATACCCGCTCAGCCTTCCATTGTGTTTCTGCATCAAGCTCGCCCACCTCGATGCAATCCCGCAGCACCTCCTGAGCTTCGGCCAGTTTGGCGCGTAACTCCTGAACCTCTGGATCACGCGCAGCGAACGCCTTGGCACCCTGATCGGCCATGTCACCGGCGCTGAAGCCGTCGGCGGGTGGCTGGTTCAGCAGGTGGCGCAGTTCGGCGATCTCATCCATGGCGGCATCCATGACCTTCTGTGCTTCGTGCACATCAATCCAATTGCCGGTTGGGTCTTCAAACTTCTGCACACCTTTGCCGGATGGGCGCAGCAGGAACATGTAACGAGGCAGGGCGCACAGCTTGTCCCAGTGTTCACGCCCGGGGCGCGGCACGCTGACCATCTGTACGGTGTTGCTGGATCGGTTTTCTGTGGGCATGTGGATACCTCTGATTAGCGCAGACATTGAATTTGGGCTATTGCTAATTGGATTGATCCAATCCAAACGGAGGTTTGCAATGAGCGGGAGTAAGGGCGGCGACGGGGGAGGTGACATAGTCTGGCCTTGGGCTAATTCCGTGAACGATGACGATTTCGTTCCATGGCCAATTTCTAAAAGCTTGGGGCCGCGAGCCGTAAGTGAGTTGATTGGAAAGAAGTGCCGCGTCGTCAAAATTACTGATCGGGTAACAGGAGATAGAGATCCAGGAAGGGTGACGATCTTGCTGGATGAACACGGGCATATTCTTGAAATCTACAAAGAACCTGACTGTCCGCGTCAGTAGCCCTACGTGTAGCGGAATTAGCGGGTCATCAAGCAGCTTTCATCAGTGCCTCGATCACCTGCTGCCCGGCCAGCGGCGGTACAGCATTGCCCGCCATATGCATGGTCAGCCGGTGGTTGTCCGGGCGCAGAGTGTCGGCTGGGAATGACTGTGCGGCCAGTGCCTCGTTGGCGCTGAGCATTCGCATGCGATCGCCACCGGCCAATGATTTGCCGCCCAGAGAACCTGGACGCCTGCGGCGAGCGCGCAGGTACTCCATCCGCCGAGGCCGGCGAATAGGTCGATTGCTTTGGTCATGGGTATACCTCGCCATGGATAGGCTAAAGTCATTTGGCCACTCAACGGAGGGCTTGATGATGGAATGTTTCGTATGCAGTGCTGAGTCAGAAAAACTTCCAATCCTGGGGGACTGGACTGAGCTCAGGTGTAGTGATGGTTGCGGCCACTACCGACTTTCTGGAACGCTGGAGCGTCTGCTCTCTGTCAGCCAGCAGAGACTTCATGTGGCTCAGACTAGGGGGTGGCTGGAGGTCAACAGGGTGAACCGGCCGATCCCTATGATCACCGACTTAACGGCGATCTACGCCTAAGCAACTCGTGACAGGTCGGGTGAGTACTCCGTCCAACCGACCTTCGGCATTTTCGTTTTTGCATTGATCACCGGCTTTCCCTTGGCGTCGGTAATTTCACACTTGGCCCTGATGCGTAGATCGCGGCACTGGCCTGTCTTTCTCGCGAGCTCCATGAACTGTTCTGCATATTGAGGTGCATCGAACAGCTGGCTGAGCTGCCGAACCTTTTTGCCGGCCATGATCTTGGCGGCCTGCTCCTCAACGGCCTTGTTCCACTCCGCCAGAGTGAGCCCCGCCGTAGGCAGCCTTGATGTTTTGGTTGTCTCTCTGGCCATTGCCAGCGCTACGTTGGCGGTCATGCCGAAGACTGCGAATGTGCTCATGGGTCACTCCAGGCAGTTAAGGGCTTCTTTCAGGAGCTGCTCAACTGACAGCTCGCGATCTTCCGGGTCGAGTGCTCGACGAATCCACTGACATGCTTCCGTTGCGTTATCTCGCAGGTTTTCCGCATCGCGCTCCGATTCATCAAGGTTGTATTCCAGCCGGCGAATATCGTCGCGCAGCTCCTCACGCTCGGCGCTGGGATCGACGTTGTTCTCGGCTATTCGCCGGGCAAGCTCTGCAGCAGCACCCGGGTCGAGCGCGGCGTAGTGCAAAAGCTCATCTTCTTTCAGGGCATTCACAGGGATGCTCATGCTGATCTCCAGGCAGCCACCAGCCTCGCCGGGGTGGCGTGATTCGTTGAGGTGGGAAGGCGGGTTTTCACTGTCAGCGGTTGGTTTGATGGGGTACTTGTTGTGTGCTATTCCGAATATGGTCGAAGCAGGAGAATTCCTATGAAATTTCTCATCTATTTCGGAATGGCGTTAACCATTGCCCAGTTAGTGGGCTGCGGTGAAAAGGTTGAGGCGCAACCGGAAGCCCTGGCTGCTCCTAGTAAATGCGAATGTGCTGTTCCGCCAACGCTGTATGCGAGTAAGGCCAGTGTATTCAACTGTACTTGTGGCTCAATGCAATGCGTTGTGGCCTTTCCAGCAAATGGAAATGGTGCACCTTTGGATGGTGTTGCAATGCAGTGCAAGTAGGGCGTAGCAGTCTCGCTGGTTTGCGGGTCGCGCCGGAGGGTCAGGCGGAGTAAAGGCGCTCGAAGTCGTTGGCCGGAAGCTTTGGGCGGGCACGGAACTGCTTGAGTGCGGCCTTATAGCTTGCCTTGGCTTCCTTCAGGGTCGGAGCCCACTCGCCGACGACTTCGAGCGTCTCGTAGGGCGACCAGCTCGCGAAGTCATAATGGCGCCGATACTGCCGGTACGCGCTTCCACGGGGGTAGCGCACCATCCGGTACTCCCGTGCACCCCACTCGCCTCGCTGCTGGTACAGCGGCATGTTGATGTCGAGGAAGTGAGCGAAGCCGTCGTAGCACTCGCACTCGTCGAGGTACTCATCGAACCTGGTGCACTTGGGTGGTGGCGGCACAGGCGGCAACTTGTCCAGGGCGAACTGCTTGCCCTCGTCCGTGGCGCGATACACAACCTCGTCCTGGGAGCAGAAGGCCGGGGCCTTGCCGCAGGTCATCAAGCCGGCGGCCACCAGCACATCTAGGTTGTTCGCGTCGACGTAGCCTGGGCTGGTGAGGAAGTGATTGCGACTGATACTGCGATGGTCTGGGCGCTCAGGGCAAAGACCCAGGGTGTACCAGAGCAGGCCGAGCTGCTTCTCGGTGGCTTCGATCATGGCTTTCTCCATGCATGCGCCGCCCTCCGTGGCCGGATGCGGCATAGTGGCAATTTGGTTTGGGATGGGGTATTACAGGCGATCGGCATGGGGCCGGATCAAGGAGCAAAATGGAAATTCATAGGCAAGGCGCTAACCGCAAAGAGGGTTGGACTCGACTGAAAGCGAAGAAGCCTAAAGCGCCGGTCATTGGGCTTTCGCCTGGAATCCAAACGCCCGGCACTTCAATCAAAGGCCCGGATCCTGTTCTCACGGTTGGCCATCGCAAAGTCAGGCACTCCGACGCAAGCGGCGAATACGACTACGTGATCGAACTCGAACTGACAGAAGTTGCAGAGCTCATTGATTACCTCGCTACCAGGGGCTTGGAGCGGTATGGGGACTCTATCTCGGGAGCGCTTGCTGGTTCCGTTCGCTCATTGAACCGACTAAAAGCTGCAGCGTGCGGGATTGCTGTTGCCAACGATCGAGACAAAGACTGATCTTGTTGCATCAAGCCGCTGGGCGGCAGTTTGATCCATTGCTGGCGCCGGCCAGTTCTGAATTGCCCGGGTTTTAAGGTTGCAGCGCGCCGTTGTACACATCAAACGACTCGTACACCACCCAGCCTCCCTCCGTTACAGGTCCCTTGTTGTCGATCACATAGGAACCGGCTTTGAAGTAGAACGGGAACTTATCCCACGTCGTGCTCACTGCTGCCTTGCCGTTCAGAGTGTCGAGGCAAACACTCAGCTCGCCGGAGGCATCAACCTGAACGCTGTAATCGAAAGGCTGACCTAGTGGGATTGCCTTCTTCAGCAGCGTCCGGGTTGCGCCACCTGGACGGTCGCGTGCATCGATCCGTACAAAACCATTCCACCAAATCACCATCAGGAATGGGTTCGGGGCTTTGAGGGCCTGAATTTGACCGACGATAACCTTACCGCTGGATGGGGCAAGTTCGACCCGTACCCGGCCGGCCATCGAGTGCTTGGCGCTACCGCGTACCCAATTGAACGATTCGGCGGAGTCAGGAAGTGTCTGGCGGCTCTCTGTGCGCGGGTCTTTAGAGCTTCCCGATGTGCCGCCCTGAACTGAGCACCAGTAGTTGCAGTGACCCTTTTGGTCGATCCAAAAGAGGTCGTGCGGTGGCCTCTCTGGATAGAGATAACGCATGCCATGCGCGGTGATATTGCCGAACCTATCCATGGTCTTTCCTTCTTGGATTTGGGTAATCGTCTCGCAAGGCCTTGATGGCGCTGCGGTCATGTAGACGGAGCCTTGGCCAAAACGCAGGGGTACCGCATTCGGCTGCCTCGCCGGGGTGGCGTGATTCGTTGAAGTTGGGAGCGGTTTTTTAGATCTGGACGTGCTGCCTAGCGGGGAGCAGGCAGCAGTCGCAATTTCGATAGCGCTGCAGGCGCTTCCGTAAGTGATGGCCATCTGTAACCACGCCGCCTTTCTGTACGGCGAATATGAGGTTGCAGGGGTACAGAAATCGGGGGGAACAAGGTTTAATACACACTTTTTGTTGATGCTGATCGCTCGCTGAGAAGCATCCGTTGAGTTTTCGCCTCTGGGGAGATGAACTTGGGTCGTACTGTATCTGTGCGCAGTTCGCGATATGCACTTCAACTAATCTGGCTTAGCCTTATTTTGGGTTCAACCAGCTGGATTCTCGTGGGTTCCGTTGCGTACTGGGTGAAGAACGGATGGCTTCCGGCTGATACTGCAGGTTGGGTGCAGGCGCTAGGTGGGCTTCTTGGCCTGCTTATTGCGATATCGGTTCCGTGGTATCAAAATCGCCAGCAAAATTTGCAATTGCGCAGGAAGGAAAAACAGGCCCGCAAGGCTGACCTTAAAAGGGAGCAGCGCGAAAATGAGATAGCGTTGCAATCTAGGTTGGATGGATTAGACGCCACTAGAGCATTGATAGAGCATCTGTCGAAGGCACAGCAAGAACTGTTGGATTGTTACATGCAGCTGCCTATTGCTTACCACGTTACTGGTGATATTGGAGTTGCTCGTTCTGCGGCTCACAACGTTAAGCAAGCGGCTGAGATGTTAAGAGAACTTTCTGTTGTATCTTTAGGTGTTGAAATGGTTCATTACATGGTTGCGTTGCGTGAAGTTGCGAATTATGGTGAATTTTCGTGCTCTCAGGTTGATCACTTTATTCTCCACAAGAATGTAAGTCCAAGCATAACCAAAACACTTCAAGCGAACCTCAGGGCTATGCGAGAGTGGGTAGCTGAGTTGGATGAAAAGCAAGTCGATTTACTCCGACCTTAGCATTGAGTAGGTCTCGGCGCTTTCTTGGCTGTCATGCAGAATACTGCAAATGTGCTCATGGTTATCTCCAGGCAGCCACCAACCTCGCCGGGGTGGCGTGATTCGTTGAAGTATGGGGATATGGGGAGTAGCGGACAGGCGGCCTTGGATGGTTCAGGGAATGGCCTAACCTTGAAGGGCTGTTCCCTAATTCCAAGGAGGTCAAAATGTCCAAAGGTGGCGGCGGTAAAGGTTCTAGTAGCTCTGGCGGCTCAGGTAAAGGCTCTGGCGATTCGCCTCGCGGACCTTCAAGTCATCCAGGGCCTGGTGGTAATTGGCCCAGCACAACAGGCAATCCTTCGGGTGGCCCTCGCGGTAACGCTCCATCGGGCAAGAAGGGCTGACTGAAAGTCCTCGCTGCCCGCTTGAGCTTGAGGTCTGGCGGGCAGCGCCGGAGGGTCAGGCAGATGGCGTAGCGTCAGACATCAGAGACAAAGTCCTCAGGTGAAATTATCGGTTGCTGCTAGATCCGAGGTGGGGCGCGCAGCTTATCTAGCATTCCCGGGATGTGGTAAATGGCATCACCTCTGCGGGGGAGGGAAATGGCAAAATTGTGGTCCACGAATTCACCGCAGTTTAGAAGAACGAACTCGGCCAGACGCTCAGCTAAACCATCGGACTCATCAATGACTCTGCTAAGCACCTCGTAGCTTGTTACACCAATGAGGTACCCATGAATAGCGTCGACGCGATGCTTGTTAAATTGCAGAATTAAGTCGTATAGGTCCTTATCGAGACCCGCTTTGAAACATTGTTTCAGAAGCCTTCCGAATTCGCGCTCTCTTTTTTCAGTCTGTTCCGTATTCGAAAAGTAGATTCGAAGCCATACATCTATAAACTGGAGTCGTAGGGAAATTACTTCAATCAAGCAGTTCGCTGACCTAGCATGCTGAATCTTGCTGGCAACCGTATCCATGTTGGACATGGATTGCTCTACCTGAGGGTTGTCTTCTGTTGCTCTGAACAGCTTGAAAGTCTTTGGAGGTGACGACTTCATCGCCTCTAAGATCGAATTCTTCTCAGACATAGTTAGCGCCCTGTGCTTTTGAAATGCCGAGCAAGTGTAAGTCACGACTGGATGTACCGCTATGCGTATCAGCTTCTCAAGCTGTTTATAATTGAGATGGTCGGCACCGTGAATCAGGTGGAAAACCAGGCCCTGCTCTTCCTTAATCTCGGCCCAGATCATCACGCGTTTAAGCGCGTTGTCGGTGCTGTGATAGAGGTCGGTGACAATGCGGCATGAAAGATGAAGTGCTTCGCGCTCCTCCGCTGTCAGCTTGTCCCACACGCGCTGTTCTTCCTTGCACTGTGCTGGTCTTCGCCATGACCAATACCTCCCAAGCCGCTCGGCGGCAGGCCGATCCATTGCTGGCGCCGCCCTCCTTGGCTGGGTGCGGCATGGTGGTAATTTGGGTTGAGATGGGGTATTACGGGTGACCGGCATGGAGCCGGGTCAAGGAGGAATAAGTGAGCAAAAGTGAAGCAAATCTGATTGACGCTGCTGTAGTTCTAGTTCTGGCCGCCAAAAAACAGCATATTGATTTGACTCTGTTGGAGATTGATGCGGAATCAGTCGTCATGGATAGTGGTGTTTCGGAGGTCAAAAACACTGATACTGGGGATGTCAAACGCATCATCAGACAAGTGATCGAAGAGGCGAAAAAACGCTGATTTAGTTCTCCTGGCCTACTCGCAAAGACTCGCGTTGGTAAGCCATCTCTAGCTTCCGCGCCACAGCTGGTGAAACCGTGATTTTGTGGCGCGGTGGTTCGAGTAGGGGCAGCGCTCCGCCCGGACCAAGTCCATGCAGGTGATGAATCATCAGCGTCATCGCCTCGCCCTGTTCCTCGATCCCAGCCCACTCCATCAGCTCCATCAGGGCCTGCTTAGTCCCTGGTCGAACCTTCAGGCGTAAGTCTTCTTCCTGCAACTTGGCTGCCTTCACGCGGCGGCGCTCGTCGCGCTGTGTTTGCGTCATCGCCATTCGGCACCCCCTTCAATCCGCTAGGCGGCAAGTGAACGTGCAGCTGCCGACGGCGTTGCTGCACACGGTTGTTGATGCGCCTCATGGCTACGCCCCGGCCAGGTGGTGCAGCGGCGCGAAGGGGATGTCGTCGTCGAAGCTGTCGTAGTCCGGGCCAGGGACGCCTTGCTGGTTCTGTGGCTGTGCCTGCGGTCGGCTTTGTGGGCGCTGTTGAGGCCTAGGCTGTTGCTGCTGACTACCTTGCTGAGCCTGTGGTGGGTTGCCGGAGAACTTGATGATTATCACGCGGCCAGTGAGCTTCACTCCCTGTGTTTGGTCCGACTTGGTGAACACCTCAACGTGGGCGTCATCGATGGTGAAATGCACCTGCTGGCCTTTAACCAGGTACTGCGCCATGGCTTCGGCCTGCTTACCCCAGAGCGTGGCATCTACCCACTGAGTCGGGCGCTTTCCGTCTTGACCTTTGCGGCCGTATTCACACGCAATTGCGAGGTTGCAGACTGCGTCGCCGTTCGGTGTATAGCGAAGCTCAGCATCGCGGCCAATGCGGCCGATATCGGTAAGAGTAGGCATCGTGATTCCTTAGTTTATGCGGCCAGGCCGAGCACCTTGTTCATGCGCTCGTCGAGGATTTCGTAGAAGGTCTTCACCCGTTCAGTGAGCTTTCGGATCATGACTTCGTCGCGGTATACACGTTTGACGAAGAGGGGCATACCAGGCCAGTATCCGGCGCATCGGCTGGCATGGCTGTACATGACCGGACAGTGGCCCGAGAAAGATATCGACCACATCGATGGTGACAGGTCGAATAACGCCTGGAACAATCTCAGGGAGGCGACGTATACGACAAACGGATGGAACAAGCCAAAGGCTCGCAACAACCGAACGGGGGTGAAAGGTGTTGGGCAGCGAGATGAGGCAAAGCCTTGGCAAGCGAGGGTTCAAGCCAATGGGGTTGTTTGGTCCGCTTCTTATGCGACCAGAAAAGAGGCAGAAGAGGCTGTGAGAGTGAAGCGCGAAGAGCTGCATGGTGAATTCACCAACCATGGCGAGCACATCTACCAGATTGAAGAAAGGGTCGAATGAGGGCCTATTGACCTTCCCGTGCGGCTGGGATAGTCTCATCCCCATCGTGATAATTTCGCCTCTGGCGAAGATCGAAAATAAAACCGGCCATAGAGCCGGTTTTTTTGTTTATGCCCTAGCGCTTTTTCGGCCGGAGGCTAGAGTGACCTCAATAGAGTTGCAGCGCTCGCTGTGAATTCTACTCATGGAGGTGATTCTATGAATGGTTCCAGCAAGTTTAGAGGCGTCTGCAGATTTATCGGTGTCTTCCTTCTCGTACTTTCAGCATCATTTACTACAACCGTTTGGGCTACGTGCTCAGAAAATTGCGCTGCCGCGAACTATGCTTGTGCAAGACCATGTGACTCGACCAATAGTGTCTGTCAGATAGGGGCCTCTGAAGAGCAAAAGCGCCAGTGCAGAGCCCGGCACGCACAATGCACCTCTCAATGTTCTGCTGCACACGCCAGATGTGAGGCGAGTTGCCCCAGAGCAAGTGCTGAAGATCTTCTTGAGCTGCGCGTAGCTCCGCTTTGGGGCGGTAAATGAAATCTGCCATGCCCAATTAACGGCGCAGAGAAATGTGGCGCTCCTGGACCTGTGATGGCATAGATTCTCGGTCGTGTTAATTTCGCGTTTGGCGAAGGTCACCAAAAAGCTCGGCCATCGTGTCGGGTTTTTTATTGGCCGTTCATCTACTCGAACGCACTCAGCAAACCCTGACAGCTTCAAACTAGGACGGCCCAGATAAGCTGGACCTCATTAGTGAGGTGCGTATGTCTATCGATTCGAGTTTTGAATACCAAACCCAAGGCTCTGATCCATCCAAGCCTGAGCCTGGATCGGATGAGCCGACCCTGCATCCAGATGATCCCAACAAATACGACCCGCTGAAAAGTCCTGATAGAGACCGCCCTGAAGACTGGGATGATCCTGCTGAGCGGGTCACGCCTGAGGCGGATGAGCAAACCCCGCTTTCTGATGACAGGCGCTAATGAGAGAAACCCGGCCACCGCGCCGGGTTTTTGTTGGTCACCGTTCGTCCAATGCCCGGCACTCATCACCTCGTTGGTGCCTCTCAAGTTTAAGCGTGGATGTCCCGCGCAACAGAGCGGAGAGTCAGCATGGAGATTGACGAAAATGCACCAGGCAATAAGTCTCAGCAGAACGTAACTCGTACGACGGACAACGAAGCCGGTCATGACCCTCGGCGTACCGAGTCCGAGATTCCCCTGCCACCGGATGACTCGACACCTGTCGAAGAAGAGCTTTCTGATGTGGAAGCCAACAACTCGGTATCAAGCGAGCACCCGGAATCAGGGACTAGTGGTCGAGTCGATGATCCAGACGCCGACCCTCAGATGAATGATCAGAGGGATAACGTGAAAGAGCCCCGCGGCGTACCCGCCAGCGACCCTGAATCGGGCGCCTGACTTCTTCAAACACTCTGTAGCCCGCCTAGCGCGGGCTTTTCTATGCCTCAAATTTAACTGCAGCCAGGGCAGCCTTCGGGGAGGCCTGGACACTGATAAGTCGGTAGTACAGTGCTACGGAATAACACCGGCAGCCCGCGCATTCATGCCGTGTACGCTTCATGGGTGGCGCGAGATCGGATCGGCGAGACTGGTGCAGTAGGGTGCCGGCGTCGTGATGGTCTTTGGCGGACGGCGGGAAAGACCGCGATTGGACCATTAAGAATGGTTGAGGGGCGAAATCAGGGATGCTATCGGTGGCTTCGGTATTGATTGCAGATAAGGCTATCGGATACCGTGCTGCTTTCGAATTCAATGGAATGTTCAGGATGATATTTAGTCACTCAGGAGCTCGGCCGGCGGAGAAGCGTAGCGTTTTAAACGCTATCAGCTTAATTTTTTGCACCTCTATTTTGTCGACCTCTTTAGCTCAGGCAGCTTCAGCACCGGAGGGGCCAACATTTGAACAAGTGTCTCGATGTGTATATGTTTATCAGCCCATGATTGAGGTAGCCAAGAGTACCTCGAATAAACCTCTGCACGACTATATGCTGCCTCGAGTCAGTTGGCTTATGGGGTACATGCAAGCTAAAAAGGGCGATGCAACGTTTAATCTGGCATTTTACGATAATCTTCCCGCGAACAAATTGCTCGGCAAAGCTGTAGAGAAACGCTTGCGTGCGGCACTCAATGCGTCGAGTGAAGATAGAGAGGCTGCGTTGACAAGTGCTTTGCAGCCAGCAAGGGAGTGCGACAGATACATCGGCATGAGCATCTGAAACATAGCCTTTCTTTGTAGAGAGTCGTCGTTTTTCTCGCTTAGTACTATTGCGGCTGCACACATGAATCAGTTTTTAAGCCTCGGCCAATTGCCGGGGCTTTTTCGTTTTCGGCTCCACCACACCCATTGCTCCGAGCTGGGAGTGCTTGCTGGGGCCGGATTTACAACCAGCCCCGAGAGGGCACTGAGATGCCCAAGATGCCCGAGAAGAACCCAGACCTATGGATAGCCTTCATAACAGCCTTACGTGAGTACGGCCTTGTGATGGGCCTGACCTTTGCCCTGTCGTACATCCGTATCCGGCTGTACAGCGAACGCAAGAGCATGATTGCCACGATGCTTGAGGCCGCCTTCGGCGCCTTGCTGATAATGCTGATCGGTCTTGGTATTAACGCGATGGGGCTCAACGTTGCCTGGACGCTGTTCTCGGCGGCCTTTATTGGCCTGCTGGGCGTGGATCAGATCCGGGCTTTGGCGCAGAAGTGGGCTAGCCGTAAGGTTGAGGGATAACCGCGCCACAAATTCAAGGAGCGCCGCTTTGTGGCGCTGTGGTTGGCTAGGAATTCGAACTAAGGAATTTCTCAAGTCCATGGATCGCGTACGAGAGCTCGAATTCCACCTCGCTCAATCCTCTCACCCATAGCTCACTGTGAGGGCTCGTATCGGTCCGCATCCGAAAGTTGGCTAACGTGCTTCTGACGGCTGGGCCGAAAAAACACTGCTCCAACTCAGTCTTTGCCACATTACGACGCGACAGAGTCTCATGCTTAACTGCGTCTTTGATCTCGGTTTTCAGTGTGGCAAGTCGTGATTTCAATAGATCGATGCTGTTGGGGGAAAGCCTTGATTTATCGGCAGCATCATCTACCAAGCTCCTAGCTTCGCCATGCCATCGTTTCAGCTCAGCAAGAATGGCCAGAGCCTCATTTTGGTCATGTTCCATTTGGGTTTCCTTCATGCGTGAGAGGAGGTGTGCCGCAGGTGAGTGCGGCACGATGGAGTTACTTTGACTCGAGCGCTGCCTGGATCTTGTCTGCATAGGAGGCAAGACTTTCCAGCTCGTTTGCGAGCAAGCTACTGCTGTTTGCTCCCTCAGCATTTAATGCGATTAATTCCAGGGCGGCGGCAACTGCCATTGCGCGCTTAATCTCGGGGTTTTGCGACCGGTAAGTGTGGGAAACGATATTGCCAATATTCTTGATGCCCTCAGCCATGATGCCGTCCTCTGGTTTTATGGAAAGCAATCAATACCGGCAACCCGCCACTATTTCAAGACTCAGAGAGTGATCATGGTAACCAAGCAACCCGACTGGGAGGCGATCGAACGAGCCTACCGGGCCGGGGCGCTTTCCATCAGAACCATCGCTGACCGCAATGGGGTGAGCGACACCGCGATCCGGAAGAAAGCCAAGGCCTTGGGCTGGGAGCGGGACCTTTCCGAGCAGGTCCGTAAAGAGGTTCGCAACAAGCTGGTTCGCGGCGAGGTTCGCGAAGACCAATGTGCGAACCCTGAGCGGGACGCCGAGATCATCGAAGAGGCGGCAGAAGAGGGCGCGACGGTTGTTCGCAGCCATCGCCGTGACATTCGCAAGGCCACGAACCTTGCGAACCTGCTCATGGATGACCTGCTCACCACGATCAAGCGCCGCGAGGAGATCGAGGACGCCATCGCTGACGAGACGGCCGACGATGAGAGCGGATTTCGCCGTAGCTCGATGCTCGCAGCGGTCGCCCTGCCGAGCAACGCCAAGACCCTTTTCCAGTTGTCCTCGGCGATGAAGAACCTGCAGGTGCTCGAGCGCACTGCATTCGGCCTGGACGACAAGGAGCAGTCGAAAGACGCAGACGAGCTGTCTCAGCTGATGGATGAACTATCGAAGGATGCCTGACCATGAAGCCCGAGCACATGAAACTGCTCCGGGATCGGTTTTGGCGGCTGAACAACCTCTACTTCATCACTGACAAGCAGGGCAAGAAGGTCCGCTTCCGCATGACGCAGGAGCAGGTGGACTACTTCCAGGGGATGCACACCCGGAACATCATCCTGAAGGCCAGGCAGCTTGGGTTCACGACCCTGGTCTGTATCGTCCAGCTGGATGCTGCACTGTTCGAGGCGGCCAAGTGCGCCCTGATCGCCCATACCCTGAACGACGCCAAGCGCCTGTTCCGGGAGAAAGTGAAGTACGCCTACGACAACCTGCCGAAAGAGATCAAGGCGGCCAACCCAGCGCGCAACGATGCCGCGGGCGAATTGGTGTTCAGCAAAGGCGGATCGCTTTACGTTTCGACCTCGTTCCGGGGCGGCACACTGCGTTACCTG
>NZ_JBMOWO010000061.1:0-55818 GCF_049310525.1 Pseudomonas sp. GZD-222 | reverse complement strand
CGCCGTGACATTCGCAAGGCCACGAACCTTGCGAACCTGCTCATGGATGACCTGCTCACCACGATCAAGCGCCGCGAGGAGATCGAGGACGCCATCGCTGACGAGACGGCCGACGATGAGAGCGGATTTCGCCGTAGCTCGATGCTCGCAGCGGTCGCCCTGCCGAGCAACGCCAAGACCCTTTTCCAGTTGTCCTCGGCGATGAAGAACCTGCAGGTGCTCGAGCGCACTGCATTCGGCCTGGACGACAAGGAGCAGTCGAAAGACGCAGACGAGCTGTCTCAGCTGATGGATGAACTATCGAAGGATGCCTGACCATGAAGCCCGAGCACATGAAACTGCTCCGGGATCGGTTTTGGCGGCTGAACAACCTCTACTTCATCACTGACAAGCAGGGCAAGAAGGTCCGCTTCCGCATGACGCAGGAGCAGGTGGACTACTTCCAGGGGATGCACACCCGGAACATCATCCTGAAGGCCAGGCAGCTTGGGTTCACGACCCTGGTCTGTATCGTCCAGCTGGATGCTGCACTGTTCGAGGCGGCCAAGTGCGCCCTGATCGCCCATACCCTGAACGACGCCAAGCGCCTGTTCCGGGAGAAAGTGAAGTACGCCTACGACAACCTGCCGAAAGAGATCAAGGCGGCCAACCCAGCGCGCAACGATGCCGCGGGCGAATTGGTGTTCAGCAAAGGCGGATCGCTTTACGTTTCGACCTCGTTCCGGGGCGGCACACTGCGTTACCTGCACGTATCCGAGTTCGGGAAGATCTGCGCCAAGTTTCCTCACAAGGCCAGAGAGATCGTCACCGGCGCCTTTGAGGCTGTCGCCGCAGAGTGTTTCGTCACGATCGAATCGACGGCGGAGGGGCGGGCGGGCTACTTCTTCGATTACTCGCAGAGCGCAGAGAAGCAGCAGCTTGCCGGCGTGCCCCTGGGCCTGCTGGACTGGAAGTTCTTCTTCTTCAGCTGGTGGCGGAACCCGCTGTACTGGCTGGACCCGACCGATGTCGTCATCCCCGACCGGCTGACAAAGTATTTCGACGAGCTGAGCGCCAAGCACGGCATCGTCACCAACCCAGGCCAGCGCGCCTGGTACAGCGCTAAGGAAAAGACCCTCGGCGACGACATGAAGCGGGAGTACCCGTCGATCCCTGCAGAGGCATTCCAGCAGACGATCGAAGGCGCCTACTACGCCAAGCAGTTCACGAAGCTCTACGCCGCCCAGCGCATCGGCAAGCTGCCTGACAACGGCCACCTGCCGGTCCACACGTTCTGGGATATCGGCGTGGGCGACTCGACCGCTATCTGGTTCGTCCGGATCGTCGGAGAGGAATACCACGTAGTCGACTTCTACCAGAACAGCGGTGAAGGCCTGCGGCACTACATGAAGGTGCTGAAGGACCGTGGTTACACCTACGGCGAGCACTGGGGCCCGCACGACATCGACAACCGTGAGTTCGGTAGCGACGGCAAGACCCGCCGAGAACTGGCCCGCGAGGGTTATGAGATCGATGGAGAAAAGTACCGGATGACATTCCTGGTCGTGCCCAAGCTCGGAATCGATGAAGGCATCGAGCAGGCGCGAGAAGTGTTGCCGAACTGCGCCTTCGACGAAGCCAAATGCGGCGAGGGCATTACCGCTCTTGAGAGCTACCGCAAAGAGTGGGACGACAAGCGTGGGTGCTGGAAGGATAAGCCGCTTCATGACTGGTCATCCCACCCGGCCGACGGTTTCCGCTATTTTGCCGTTGCCATGGCGCGACGTAAACGCACAGGCGGTGTCCGCCGCATCGGAGGTTTGGCGTAATGCCTGTTCAATCTACCAACCCAGACTACGACGCTCACATCGAAGAGTGGCGGATGATGGACGACGCCCTTGAGGGCGAGGGCGCTATCAAGCGCAGCCCGCGCAATCTGCCCAAGCCGAGCGGCATGGTTGAGGCGGAGAAACTCGACGGCACGGGCAATGCTTACCTCTACCGCAACTACACCGATCGCGCCCAGTACGAGCACTGGGTCCGCGATTCGCTTCGCTCGATGATGGGGTTGGTCTCCCGGCTCATCCCCGAGGTGAAACTACCCACCGGACTGAAGCAGTTGGAGGAGAACGCCACGGCCGACGGGTTTGGCCTGACCCAGCTGTTCCTGCGTATCGTGCGCCAGGCCATATCCCATGGCCGAGTACCGTTGGTGGTCAACGTCGACGACGCAGGGCACCCGTATTTCTCCACCTACGCGGTGCGCAACGCCATCAACTGGGATACGGCTGATCAGGGTGGCCGCCAGGATCTGGTCCTGTCGGTGTTCCGTGAGTTCCGAAAGAAGGATGCAGAGGACCGCTACAGCCATGAGTGCGTGACGGTTTTCCGCGAGTTCTACATGGAGGGCGAGGTTTGCTACACCGCCGTGCGCAACGAGGCTGGCGAGCTGATCGAGGATTCGCACCCTCTGGGTACTGTTGGCACCGATAATCAACTGGTGCGCGGCCTGGATTACATCCCAGTCATCTATTGCGGATCGACCGACAACTCTCCGGATGTGGACGAGATCCCGCTCCTGACCATGGCACGGGCCGCGAAGAAGTCCTATCAGCTCAGCGCCGACTACTTCACCGCGCTACACCAGACCAGCCACCCGCAGCCGTGGGTGTCGGGGCTCGATGAAAGTGTCGAGCTAAGCGTCACCGGCCCCTCTGCGGCTTGGGACCTCGGTCCGAATGGCCAATGCGGCTACTTGGAGTTTCAGGGCGCCGGCATCCAGGCAGTTCGGACTGCTATGGAAGATCAGAAGAATGCCGCTCTGGAAGCTGGCGCCAAGGTTATGGACGTGTCCGGTACTGAGTCCGGCGAAGCGCGCAAGACGCGCCAGAACGACCAACACGCAACGCTGCACAGTATCGTCATCACTGCTGCAGCCGGCATCGAACAAGCCCTGCGCTATGCCGCAGAATGGACCGGCTACCACCCGGACGAAGTCGTCTTCAAAGTTAAGCCGGAGTTCGTCATTCCTGAGGTCGACGCCCAGGTGCTGGCCGAACTGCAGAAAAGCGTCATGGCCGGGACCATCAGCGCCGAAACCTACTGGCAATATCTCACCACCGGCAAGTTGCCGGAGCGCCCCTACGACGAAGAGGCCGAGCTGATCAGCGACGAGCGCGAGTCGACCGGCATCAACCTGGACAAAGACGATGGCGACGAAACCGGAGCAGACGGCGGACGAGAAGCTGCTGGAGCAGGTAAGCCGCCACTCGGTTCTGCTTGAGCGGCTCAAGGCGGGCGAGGTCAAGAAGTTTGAAACCTATCTGCGCCGGATCGACACCCATGTTCGCGATCAGCTCACTCGCAAGGAGCTGGCGACCTACAGTCGCAGCCGGTTGGAGGAATTCCTGGCCCGGGTCGGCGGCAAACTGCTAGAGATCTACAAGGCGTTCAGCGATCGGATGCAGTCTGATCTCGTGGACATTGCACTGTACGAGGCTGCCTTCGAGGGTCGCAGCCTGGCGAAGGCGTTATTGATAGACGCGGCAATGCCAGCGGACTCCCTGATCAGGGCGGCCATCAACACGCAGCCGCTGCAGGTGTCGGGGATCGACGGCGGCACAATGCTCAAATCGTTCCTCAGCGGCTGGACGCGCACCGAGTCGAACAGGGTAACGAACGCCATCAGGCTTGGCGTGGTGCAGGGGCAGACTAACGCCGAGATCACCCAGGCCATACGCGGTACCGCGGCGCAGAATTTTACCGACGGCGTGCTGGCTGTAAGCAGCCGCAACGCCCGCTCCATCGTCCAGACCGCTGTCCAGCATGTGGCCACCACAGCCCGCATGGAGACGCTTAAGGCGAACGCCGATGTCATTCCTGGCTATCGCTGGGTGTCGACGCTCGACCGCAAGACCAGCACCCTCTGCAAGAGCCTGGACGGTCGGGTGTTCGAGGTAGGAAAGGGCCCGTTGCCGCCGGCGCACGTCAACTGCCGCTCGACTACTGTGCCGGTAACCAGGCTGTCGGCGCTGTTTGCCGAAGGCGCAACGCGGGCATCCGTGGGGGCTGGCGGCGGCGCGCAGGTATCGGCAGGGCTCGGCTACTACCAGTGGCTGAGAACGCAGCCAGCGGCGTTTCAGGATTCAGCGTTGGGACCGGTCCGTGCAAAGCTGTTCCGCGATGGCGGCCTGACGCCCGAACGCTTCGCCGCGCTGCAACTGGACAAGAACTTCAAGCCGCTGACGCTCGAGCAGCTCAAGGAGCTGGAGCCGTTGGCGTTTGATCGGGCTGGAATCAACTGAGCCGCGCCACAAAATCACATGCCGCGCTTTCGTGGCGCGCCATTCCTTGGAGAGCCCCATGAGCGACAAAGACATCGAGCAGGAGATTCTGGCGAAAGGTAAGACCGCTGCCCGGATCACCCCTGCTGACGTGCAGGCGAACATCGTCGGTGAGTACTACTTCACAGCTTCTGAAGGGGTGCAGGCCACCCTGCATAAACAGGATGAACTCACTCGTCTCACCGGTGCGCATGGAGAACTGACTCTGCTTACCTTCTGCGTACTTGTTCTCAAAAACGGCTTTACCGTCACCGGCGAGTCTGCATGTGCGAGCCCTGAAAATTTCGACGAAGGGATCGGCCGCAAGATCGCCAGGCAAAACGCCGAACAGAAGATCTGGCCGCTGATGGGCTATGAGCTGAAACAGCGCCTGCGCGACGCCAACTGACAGCAACACGATTTCCAAGCCCTGGCTGAGCCGGGGTTTTTTATGCCCGCCAGGCGGGCCAACCAATCCCAAGGGGATAGCCACATGCCTTTCGACTTCGACCCGGCCGCCCACGGCCTCACCCTCGACGAGAACCAAACCGCAGCCCTCAAGGCAGCGCTGGGCGGCGAGGTGCAGAAATTTCTGGACGGCGAGGTCTCGGGCCTCAAGTCCAAGAACCAAGAGCTGATCGGCTCCAACAAGACCATCAAGACTGAGCTGGACAAGCTGAAAGGCCAGTTCGACGGCTTGGATATCGAAGCGGTCAAGGGCCTGCTGGCCAAAGTTGGCCAGGACGAAGAGACCAAGCTGATCGCCGAGGGCAAGCTGGACGAGGTTATTAACCGTCGTACCGAGCGCCTACGCGGCGACTTGGACAAGCAGGTCAAGGCCGCCAACGAGCGCGCTGATAAGGCTGAAGCCTTCGCTGCCAAGTACAGCGACAAGGTGCTGGCCGACTCCATCCGCGCTGCCGCCATCAAGGCCGGCGCGCTGCCCGAGGCTGCCGAGGACATCATCCTCCGCGCCCGAGGCACCTTCAAGCTGAGCGAAGACGGCGAGCCGATCGCCACTGACCGTGCCGGCGAAATTGTGTACGGGAAGGACGGCAAGACCCCGCTGTCTCCACTCGAATGGGCGGAATCGCTGCGCGAAACCGCTACCCACCTGTGGCCAAGGGCTCAGGGTGCCGGGCAGACCGGCGACAACGGTGGCAAGGCCACGAAGAAATGGGGCGAGTACACCGAGGCAGAGCGCGCTGCGATCGCCCGGGACAACCCTGAAGCTTACAAAAAACTCCAAGCCACCCGAGGAACTTAAACCATGGCATCTACCCAACTGTCGGATATCTTCGTTTCCGACTACTACGGCACCCTGGAGCCGGTGAACTCCCCCGAGAAGACTGCCGTCTTCGAGTCGGGCATCGTGACCCGCTCGGCGACTCTCGACGACATCGCCAAGAACGGCCAGGGCACCTCCGAGATCAGCTACTGGCAGGACCTGGACGCCGACGAGGCGCCGAACATTTCCAACGACAACCCCGACGACCTGGGCGAAGTTGGCAAGGCAAAACAGGGCAGCATGCGGGCCCGGACCTTGTACCTTAACAAAGGCTACGGCGTTTCCGATCTCACCGCTGAGCTCGCCAACGCCGAACCGCAGCAACACATCCGCAACCGCTTTGGCACCTACTGGACCCGCCAGTGGCAGCGTTACCTGCTGGGCTCGGCGCGTGGCGTGGTCGCCTCCAACATCGCCAACAATGGCGGTGACATGGTCAAGGACTCCGGCGCATCGATCAGCGCCAATGCCTTCCAGGACGCCGCCTTTACCGCCGGCGACGCTGCCGATATGTTCGCTGCAATCGGCGTGCACTCGGTGGTGATGAACCAGATGGTCAAGCAGGACATGATCGAGTACCTGCGCGACTCCCAGGGCAAGATCATCCTGGCCACCTATCTGGGCAAGCCAGTGTTCATGGATGACAGCCTGACCTACGCGCCAGGTCAGTTTCTGTCCGTCTTCTTCGGCCAGGGGGCATTCGGCTACGGTGAGGGCTCGCCGACTGTGCCGGTCGAGTTGGAGCGCAAGCCCGGCGGTGGTAACGGTGGTGGTGCCGAGGTCCTGTGGGAGCGCAAGACTTTTATCCTGCAGCCAGCCGGTTTCAGCTGGAAGGGCAGCGAGAACTTGAACCTCAGCCCGAGTGCCGCCCAGTACGCAAATGCGGCCAACTGGCAGCGCGTGTTCGACCGCAAGCAGGTCCCGTTCGCCGCGGTCATCAGCGGCACCGCCACCCCTTGACCCAATGATGCGGGGCGCCGACCTGGTGCCCTGCGCAGGAGCTCACCATGAAAGTCATCTACACCAACTCCCCGGGCAGCGAGCGCGGCACCTGCTATCGCCGCCTGGATCAGTTCTTTGGCGTCATTGATGGCGCCACCTCGGTTTCTGTGCAGGGCGATGCCCCTCATATCGGCGAGGCGTACCAGCGCCAGGGCATCAGCGTCAGCGAGATCGAGGAAGGCCTGCGCCTGGACGGCCCGACCATCGCCCAGTGGGTAACGGAGGGCTACAAGGCTTCTGCTTACCCGCCGGCTGGCTATGCCTCTGTGAGCAGCCAGGCCGAAATCGACAAAGCGATCGAGGCGGAGGGCGGTGACGACGAGACCGACCCGTACAAGATGAAAGTTCCGCAGTTGAAGGAATGGCTAACTGCCAAGGGCATCGCTTTTGACGCCTCGGCGAACAAGCCGGACCTGCAGGCCGTGATCCCGAAGGAATAAGCCATGACCGACTTCATCACCGTCGCTGACGTCGACCAGAAGCTCGGGCAGGGCTGGGCTGGTTCCGGTGATGTAGAGCTTTCTGTGGCTATGGCCAATGCCTGGCTAACGGCTAGGATCAAGCGAACGGTGCCCGTCCCTGTGCCGGACGCGATCGTGACCGCCGGTGCGCAGGTGGCCAAGCTGGCTGCCGAGAACAAGCTCTATAAGGACACCGGCAAAGAGGTGCTCAGCAAGACCGTGTCAGCTCAGGCTGGCACCTCGACCAGCAAGACTTACGCCGAGGGTTCAGTCGAGCTGTCCGCGGCTGAGAACTTCGCATTGGACCTGATCGCTCCCTGGGTCAGACGATCCGGTACCGTTCTGCTCAAGCGGGTTTGAGCGCGATCAGTTTCGCCATCCCTGCTTCAGCTCTTGATCGAACCACTGTTCAGCGACGTCGCTGGCCGGCATCACGCTCCTGAATTCCAAGTAGTGGCCATAGCCTTGGTCGCGAAGCCAGCTTTTGAATGAGCCGAAGCTCGGGTGCCAGCCTGAAGGCTGCTCTTGGGCTTTTGCCCATTCGTGGACAAGGTGGCGGATGGCAGCCTCGCATTCAGCTTTTTTATTCATGATCGATCTCTTCTTGGGGATTGGCTGGAGTGTATTTCAAATGGGCATGCGCGAAGAGGTCCAGGCCGACCTGGCGGAAGCATTCGATGATCCTGACGGTCTAGCCGACACGGTGAAGCCGGTTGCTGGATCCCGCACCTTAAAGGGTGGGTACGATCCCGCGATCGGCGGTACGGTGCCGGCTTCCACTACCTACTACGTCGGACGGGGCGTGTTCGGCAGCTACCTGGCAAAGGAGATCGATGGCTCTCGTATCCAGACCGAGGATGTGAAGCTGCTGGTGCTCCAGAACGAGCTGTTTGAGGGGCAGGCCGGTGCTGTCACCGATGTCCCGGCGACGCCCAAGATCGGCGACCAAGTTAGCGGATACCGGGCGCTCAACGTGTCTGAAGACCCCGCTCAAGCCACCTGGACCATTCAGTTGAGGAAGTGACCATGCCACGCGGTTCACACATGACCCAGCGTTACGGCGGGCTTGAGGGCGGGTTCGCCGAAAGCATCCGGGCGTTCGCGGAGCAGGCTCAGGTTGCGCTTGACGCCACCTTCCGCGAGATCGTGATCGAGATTGGCAGCAGTGTCATCCGCATGTCGCCGGTTGGCGATCCCGAAATCTGGAAGACGAACGTAGCGCACCGCTCCGCCAACAAGCGCGCAGCTGACGACTACGACTTCAAGGTGGCTGTGCGCAACACGCTCATCAACCTAAACCAAGACAACTTCACCAAGGCCGGCAAGCTGCGCAAGGGCGTCAGGTACGCCAAGCCACTGACCAAGGCAGAGCGCGATCAGAACTTCGCTGTGAATGGTCTTGTGGCGGGCCAGGGGTATGTCGGCGGGCGCTTCCGTGGCAACTGGCAATTCTCTATCGATGCTCCGGCAACTGGCGAGCTCGATCGGATCGACCGATCGGGTAACGAGACCATCGCCGAGCTGAAGGCGCAAGTCGCGGCGCTGACGATCGGCCAGACCGCCTACATCGTGAACAATCTGCCGTATGCGATCCCGCTCGAGTATGGCCATTCGACTCAAGCTCCCGGCGGAATGGTTCGCGTGACGCTGGCGCGCTTCAAGGCCATCGTCGACGAAGCCATCAGGAGCAACCAGGTATGAGCCACGCACGCGCCCGCCAGGCCATTGAGATCAAGCTGGCGGCCTGGGCAGTAGCACGCCCGATCCGGGTTGCGCACATGGAGGAGGACTTCGAGGCCTCTCCGGGCGAAACCTACCTACGGGCCTTCTTACTGCCGGCCAGCACCACCACCCGCTACTTGGCTGCAGAGGCCTATGAGTACCGGGGTATCTACCAGATCAGCATCGTCTGCCCAGCGGGCCAGGCCCTGGCTACTGCTGAGGCCCTGGTCGACGAACTGAGCACGCTGTTCCGCGTCGACACCGAACTCAGCCGCAGCGGCTTCGAAGGCTTGATCGTCGAGCCGCTGGAGCGGGGGCCCACCATCACCGAGCCGGCGACCTACACGGTCCCGGCCAGCTTCACCTACCAGGGTGTCGCAGACCAACTGCCCGCTGGGGCATAACCAACCGCCGCCCGGCGGGCATCAATGAGGAAACACACCATGGCCGCACGCTTCCCGCTGCCAAACGGCGCTACGCTCGAGATCGCCAGAGTTATTGGCGCCGCCGTGGCCTTCACGGCACTTACCAACGCAAAGCCACCGGTTGCGACAGCTGCCGGTCACACCATCCAGAATGGTGACGTACTGCTTGTCAATTCCGGTTGGGCGCTCATCAGCGACCGCGCCGTCAAAGCGTCCAACGTCGCCGATGACGCTTTCTCCCTGGCCGGCCTCGATACCAGCGACGCAGAAAAATTCACCGCAGGCGCTGGCGCGGGGTCCGTGTACCCGCTTTCCGACTGGGTTCAGATCTCGAAGGTTACGTCGTTCAACTCGGCCGGTGGCGAGCAGCAGTACGCGACCGTTGGTTATCTGGAAGATGACGACGACAAGCAGTTCCCCACCAACCGCAGTCCGACTACCTTGTCGATCGTGGTCGAAGACCAGCCTGCCGCCCCATACGTGCAGGCTGTCGAGGGCTACGACGCTTCCAAAGAGCTCGCGGTGATCCGCATGAAGCTCCGCAACGGCGATCAGATCCTGTACCCGGGCTACGTCAGCATCACCCCAGACCCGACCATGGAGCGGAACAACGTGATGACCCGAACCATCAGCGTCGGCCTGTCGGCTCGATCGCTTCGTTACCTGGCCGGCGCTTAAGGAGCTCTCATGGCGAAGATCAAGATCGCGCAGAACCCCACCTTCACCGAGGTGGTGCAGGTTCCGCGCATTGGCGCCGAGCCTGCGCCAGTGGAGTTCCAGTTCCGCTACATGGACCGCGTGGCCCTCTCCGCAATGTTCGACCGCTGGAACAAGGCGCGCGACGCCTGGGCGGAGAAGGCCCAGAAGGACGGGGCTACCTGGGAGGAGGTCACCACCGGTGAAATCGCACTGCAGGCCGAGCAACTGGGCGAGATCGTCACAGGCTGGGATCTGGAGGACGAGTTTGGCGCCGAAGCCATCGCCGACCTGGTGCGCACCTGCACCGGCGCGCCGAAGGCGGTAATTGACGCCTACCAGGCCGCCTACAGCCCGGCCCGCCTGGGAAACTGAGAGCGGCGGCCAGGGCCTGCTACGAGCGGGGACCCACCGCCGAGCAACTTGCGGCGCTGGGGCTGACCCCGGATGACATCGAGGAGGAGGTTGTGGAGGTCTGGCCAGATGCATGGCCGGCCTTCCGCCTGTTCGATGCGATGGGCACGCAGTGGCGGGTGGGTCCGGGCGGGTACACAGGTCTGGACTACACCGCCATTCCTGCAACGGCCTCAATGCTCGGCATCAAGCGCCGCGACCTCACCGACATTTTCCCCGATCTCCGCGTCATGGAGGTTGAGGCCTTGGCCGTCATGGCCGAATCCATGGAGTAGACCATGACCACCATCGCTTCTCTCGGTCTTCAGATCGACTCCGGGGATGCCGTTGAGGCCAAGGACAACCTCGACCAGCTAACCGACGCTGGCAAGCGCAGCGAGGAATCGGCTGGGAAAACTGGTCGCGCTTGGGAGACTGCCCTTGGCAGCCTGCAGGGTGACACCCGGCAGATCGTGCAGGAGCTGCAGGCGCTCAACGCCAAGCAGGCCGAGCTGGCGCAGCAGATGGCCACTGTGGGGCGCGCCGTTACCAGCGCCTCCACGGCATTCAGCAGCGCCGCGGCGAACATGGGGGCGTTCCGTACTGAGGCCGCACAGGCGGGCAAGGTGCAGGAGGCGCTCACCAGCGCCGCGGATGCGGGTGCCCAGGCTGGCCGGCGCGCTGCCGAGTCTTCCGATGAGCAGCAGGCCAGGATTCTGGCCGTAGCCAAGGCGTCGCTGGAGGCCAGCCAGTACGTTCAATCGCTCAACCGGGCGACCGAGCAGAGCGCCGAGGTCACCTCCCAGGCGAACGCCGTTCTGTCCGACAGTGCCAGCCGTCAGGCGGCCATCAACAGTCGAGCCCAGGCCCTCATCGCCACGGAGGAGCGTCAGGTTGAGGCGGCGAAGAAGGCCGCCGGTGCGCATCGGGAAGAAGGCCAGGCGCTCGAGGAATTGCTGGGCAAGATCGACCCGACCGTCGCAGCAATGAACCGCCTGGACCAGATGGAGCAGAAGCTGAAGGGCTTCCGCACCAGTGGCGCACTCGATGCGGAGACCTTCGGCGAGTACCAGACGAAGATCGACCAGGCGCGCACCGCATTGGGCGGCGCCGATGTTGCGCTGAACAAGACTGGTATGTCGGCCAAAGCCACCGCTGCAGCACTGCGCGGCGTACCGGCGCAGTTCACCGATATCGTGGTGTCCTTGCAGGGTGGCCAGGCTCCGCTCCAGGTACTGCTGCAGCAGGGCGGGCAGCTCAAGGACATGTTTGGCGGCATCGGACCGGCTGTGCAAGCCCTTGGCGGCTATGTGTTGGGCCTGGTGAACCCGTTCACCGTCGCGGCGGCAGCGGTTGCTGTACTCGGATACGCCTACTACTCCGGCAGTGAAGAGGCCGTCGAATTCCAGAAAGCACTGATCACGACCGGCAATGCCGCAGGCACTACGTCCGACCGCCTTGCGGGGATGGCGCGCGAGGTCGCGGCTACTGTCGGCACCACCGGCGCCGCAGCAGAGGTGCTCACCCAGCTGGCCAGCAGCGGCAAGGTAGCGTCTAACAGCTTCGTCGAGATCACCGAGGCCGCCCTAGAGTGGCGATCGGCAACCGGCAAAGCAGTAGAGGACACCGTCGCCGAGTTCGTGAAGATCGGCAAGGATCCGGTGGCAGCTGCCAAGGAGCTCAACGAGCAGTATAACTTCCTCACCGCGGCGACCTACTCGCAGATCCTGGCGCTGAAGGAACAGGGCGACACCATCGGGGCAACCAAGCTGCTGACCGATACCTACGTCGATACCATCAAGAACCGCAGCAAAGAGGTGACAGAAAACCTGTCCATATGGGAGCGCGGCTGGAAGGCACTGCGTGGTGAGGTCGCTGCAACCGTAGACTCGGTCAAGAACATTGGCCGTGACCAGGATATCGCTAGCCGTATCGTCGAGACGCAGCAGCGCCTGGCAGCGGCGCAGAGTGCGCTGAACGGTGATCCTGACGACACCGCAGCGCAGAAGAAGCTGGCCGACGCTAACCTTGAACTCAAAGCTCTCATCCAGCAGCGAGACACGCAGCAAGCTATCGCGAAGGCCCAGGAGCTGGATGCCCAGCGGCAGCAGGCGGCCATTGTGGCGATCGGTAAGATCGATGCTCTGGAAAAGTCCGCGAGGACCAACGCTGAAAAGCGGGCGGATGCGCTGAAGGAGTACACCAAATCTCTCGAAGCGATCCGCAAGGTCAACCCGGATGATGAGCGGCTGAAACCCGAGAACATCGCCCGGGTGCAGGCCGATATCGCCAAGCAGTTCAAGGACTCCGCTGGGCGTACCACGTCCGTCGACCTCTCCGGGTTCAACGACCAGAAGAACGGTCTGGCCGCCATCCTGGCCGAGTATAAAAACCACCAGAAGGAGCTGGACGCAGCCCAGAAGGCCGGCATCATCTCCCAGGAGTCGTACGCGGCGCAGCGCGAAGCCATTATCGAGCAGCAGAAGGGCGAGGTGACCAACGCCTACCAGGCGGAGATTGCGGCGCTCGAAGCTGCCAAGGGCAAGGCCGACACCTCCGCCGCCCAGCGGGTCCAGCTGGACCAGAAGATCGCCGATGCCCGGGCCAACATGGTCAAAGCGCAGAAGGACGCTGATTCGGAGCTGGCCGTGCTGGCGACGAACGAGGAGGGCCGACTGCGCAAGCAAGCCCAGGCGGTGCAGACCTACACCAGCGCGCTGGACCAGCAGGTGAAGGCTCTGCGCTTGCAGGGCCAGCGATCTGCTGAAGGTCTCGGCCTGGGCGACCGGCAACGCGGGCTGCAGGACCAGCAGAACGGCATCACCGACCGGATCAACCAGCAGAAGCTGGACTTGGCCAACCAGTACGGTGATGGCTCTCGCGGCATGAGCCTTGACGAGTACAACCAGAAGCTGTCGGCGCTCGATATGACCCAGCGCGATCTGCAGGAAACTGCGATCGCCAACTACAACGACATGACTGCTGCCCAGGGCAGCTGGAGCGCCGGTGCTTCGTCGGCATTTCAGAACTACCTGGAGTCGGCCCGGGATGTCGCCGGCCAGACGAAGAGCCTGTTCACCAACGCCTTCAGCTCGATGGAAGACTCCGTCGCGAACTTCGCCATATCCGGCAAGTTTTCGTTCGCCGACTTCACCAAGTCGATCCTGGCGGATATGGCGCGGATTGCTTCACGGCAGGCTGCCTCGGGGCTACTGTCGAGCATTGCTGGTAGCGCAATGAGTGCCTGGTTCAGTGGTGGTGCAGCTACTTCAGCGGGCTCCACTCAGGCCGGCTACAGCCCAGAGATCATGGACAGCTTCGTCTCTGGTCAACGTGCCGCCGGCGGCCCGGTAGCGGCGAACTCGCTCTACCAGGTCAACGAACTGGGCCCGGAGTTGCTGAATCAGGGGGGAAAGACCTACCTGATGATGGGAGCTGAGGGCGGCACGATCACTCCGTTGGGGGCTGGGCCAGTGTCGGCTATGGCAGCAGGGGCGGGTGGCGGGTCGACGATCCAGATCAGCGCACCTGTGAGCGTCGTTGTGCCAGACCGCAGTGGTGAAGGCATGGAGCTGGATCAGGAACTGCTGCAGCAGAACATGCAAAAGCAGATGAAGACCGCAGCTGAGCGCGCTGTGGCCGAGTCCTGGCGTCCTGGTGGCATCAGCTACCGAAATGCAAATGGGAGGCGCTGATGGCTATTGAGACGTTCAACTGGGTGACTGAGCGCGGAGATAAGCCCGAGATCAAATATCGGGTCAGGGAGTCTCGCTTCGGCGGCGGGTACAAGCAAACCGTCGGCGACGGACCAAACAACAAGGAAGACTCCTACCCAGTGACGATCACTGTACCCAAGCAGAAGGCCCTAAAAGTAATGGAGTTTTTTGACCGACACGGCGGTGCGAAGGCATTCCTTTGGACCACGCCAATGGGGCAGTTGGGCCTATTCACCTGCAACGACCCTGCCCCCGTTCCCGTCGGCGGTGGGGTCTTCAAAATTACTGCCACGTTCGAGCGGTCTTTTCACCCTTAGGAAATCTTCATGTCTCTCATCAGCGATATCCAGACACTTACGCCTGGTAGTGAAGTGCTGCTGTTCGAGTTGGACGGATCGGACTTTGGTGCTGACGTTCTCCGTTTTCATGGGCATGCAATTCCGCACTCTTCTGAAGTGTTGATGGCCGCCGGTGGCGACGCTGACCAACTACCGGCAAAGTCAATCTGGTGGCAGGGCAATGAGTTCGGGGCCTGGCCGATGCAGATCGAGGGTATCGAAGCGAACTCGGACGGTACTGCGGTGCGGCCTGTTCTGTCGGTTGGTAACGTCAACGGTCGAATTACTGCGCTTTGCCTGGCCTTCGATAACCTCGTCGAGTTCAAGCTCACCATCCGGCAAACACTGGGCCGGTACCTGGACGCCGAGAATTTCCCCGGCGGCAACCCCGAGGCTGATCCGACCGAGGAGGCGATTGAGGTCTGGTACATCGACCAGAAGATCAGCGAGAACGGCACCATGGTGGCGTGGGAGCTGGCCAGCCCGGGGGATGTCGGCGGCGAGACGATCGGGCGCCAGATGACAACGCTGTGCCATGAGGCAATGACTGGCGGTTATCGCGGTCCTGTCTGTGGCTACACCGGTCCCTACTTCGATGAAGAGGGCAACCCTACCGATGATCCGACCAAGGACGTGTGTAGTGGTTGCCTTGGAACAGGCTGCGAAGCGCGCTGGGGCGTCGAGAACGAGCTTCCGTTCGTGGGGTTCCCTGGTGTTTCTCTTATTGCACGGAGCTGACCATGCGAAAACACATCCTGGCCGCCGTGCAAGCGCACGCCGCGGCGGAATACCCGCGCGAGTGTTGCGGTCTGATCCTGGCCGTAGGGCGAAAGCAGACCTATGTGCCCTGTACCAACACCGCGAACGACCCGAGCGAAGAGTTCCGTATCGCGCCCGAGGAATACGCTGCGGCGGAAGATCAGGGTAATGTGATCGGCATCGTGCATTCCCACCCTGACGCCACCAGCCGGCCATCGCCGCGTGACCTGGCCATGTGCGAAGCCACGGCATTGCCCTGGCACATCCTGTCCTGGCCGGAGGGTGACCTGCGCACCATTACCCCAAACGGCAGCACCCCGCTGCTGGGGCGGCCATTTGTGCACGGTGCCTGGGACTGCTGGCAGATTTGCGCGGACTGGTACCAGCGGGAGTGGGGGCTGGAGTTCCCGGCCTATGCCCGGGAGGATGGTTGGTGGGAGCAGGCCGCCGGGCCAAGCCTGTACGAGCAGGCCTATGAGACGGCAGGCTTCTACCAGGTCGACCGGCCACAGCGCGGCGATATGATCGTCATGGAGGTGGGGCGCACGGTGCACCCGAACCATGCCGGAATCTACCTGGGCGCCGATCCGCAACTGCCAGACGAGCAGGTGCAAGTGTTCGGCCAAGGGCCGTTCCTGCTGCACCACCTGTACGGCAGGCCATCAGAAATCATTGTGTATGGCGGGCCATGGCTGACACGGACAAGGCTAACCCTCAGGCACGCTCAGCAACGATAACTGGACGGCTCATAGAGCGTGATAGCCTAGTTTAGGCAGTTTCAGCCCGCTGAACATTTTTTACAATGTCAGCACCATGATCGATTTCTGCGCGACGCAGTTCATAAGCAGACTGTAGGTTCGTCCAGAACTGGGCGCTAGTGTCGAAGCAGGCAGCCAAGCGCAAAGCAACGTCGGCTGTAATTCCGCGCTTTTCATGGACAATCTCATTGACTGTCGGCGGGGACACATGAAGCATCCGCGCAAGAGCTGTCGGCGTTAAGTCCAAAGGGTGAAGAAATTCTTCCCTCAGAATTTCGCCCGGGTGGACAGGGCGCATGCCGTTAGTAAACACAGGTCACCTCAGTGGTAGTCCACAATTTCAACGTTTTCAGGCCCGTGAGCATCCCAAGTAAAGCAAATGCGGTACTGGTCATTGATTCGGATGCTGAATTGACCCTGTCGGTTCCCTTGTAGCGCTTGAAATCGATTGCCAGGAGGTGATCGTAAATCCTGTATCGCGATCGCCTCGTTCAGCATGATCAGTTTTCGTTGAGCGACAGACAGAATCGCCTTCCATCTCTTGGAGGAACCAGTAGTAAATAGCACCTCGGTCTCGCGACAACGGAAACTGATGATCATTATTAACGCTTAACGTTGTTCGTTAATAGCGATTGTAGGGGCCACCACGGCGATGGCCACTCTTGCCGATGAACGGCCTCAGTCCGCGTCGTTTCCCGGCGGGCGTTTGGCCGGGCTTGGAGTTACCACTCGTCGAACCTGACAGAGAGATGGTCAGGGCCATCCCACTCGACGTTGTATCCGGCTGCCTCTAGCCATTCTGTGAAAGCGTCCATCAAACCGTTCATATCGGCTTCCGGCATAGCTTCAATTTCCAGGTCGCCTAATTCAATGTGGGCAGAGGCATGGCCCATCGCAACAGCCTGATTCACGCCATCAAGTATTCGCTTTTTCACTACCCCGGGGATGCTTTGTCTAGCGATGGAGGACATTTCCTTCGCTCTGGCCGCAGGAATCAATTCCTGCTGCGGAGCTTCACCAATGAAGCTCAGCTCAAGCCGTGCGAGTATTTCGGCGGTAGCTGAGCGCCCGTTTTCCTTAGCGGCGGCCATGACTTGGTCACGCAAGGATTCTGGGATACGGAGATTGAATTGGGGGTCGGTGCGGCTCATGTGTTTTTTCGTAAAACTCGATTTTACGGAATATTGATCAAAAGGATGCATCACGGTGGTATTGACATCAATGCATCACCGTTCTACATTCAATGTATGAACAACGGTGATGCATTAGGAGAAAGGCATGGCCAGAAGTGATCCCCAGTTCAATTTGCGTCTACCGGAGGAGCTTAAGCAGTGGGTCGAAACGCAAGCACAGAGGAACCATCGCTCCCAAACAGCGGAGTTGGTCTATTTGATTTCGGAAGAGAAAAGAAGGCAGGAACAGGCGGCAGCCTGAAACGAAGAAGCCCCGACGAGGTGAGATTCGTCAGGGCTTCGGGAAACGAGATCAACTTCGGAGAAGAAATCGTCATGACGAATAGTAGCACAGCTGTATCTAGTGTCATCCCGTTCCGTACGAGCAAGCTTTTGCTCGTTGAGCGAGACGGGCAGCCATTCGTTCCAATGAAGCCAGTGGTTGAGGGAATGGGGCTTGCTTGGCAGACCCAGCATCGCAAATTAATGGCTGGCAGGTTTGCTCCAGTTATCACCATGATGGTGACAACTGGTTTGGATGGTAAGCAGTATGAAATGGCTTGCCTTCCACTGAAAAAGCTCCCTGGCTGGTTAATGTCGATCCACGCAAGCAAGGTCAAGCAACCTCTTCGTGAAAACGTGCTTGCGTATCAGGACGAGTGCGACGATGTACTTTGGGCCTATTGGAACGATGGCCGTGCCGTGAATCACCGTGACTCAAATCAGTCCCTGACAGTTCTTGGGCAGACCATTGGTACAGATGGCTTTCACATGCTCGGCGCCATCGTAAAAGGAAAGGTCTCCGGATTACCCGCGCCGGTCCAACGACGCGCTACCTCGAAAATTTGGTCTCAGGTTCATGCTGCGTTCGGTGTGCGCTCCGCTGCTGATATTCCGGCAGACCATTTGGACTCAGCCCGAAATTTCGTCGCAGCCTACACCATTGAAGGGGAGCTGCTGCCGAAGCGTGAACAGGCCCAGATCATCGGCGAGCCGTTCAAGCGCTACCTCGTCGCCTTCAACCACAAGGGCGAACAGAGTGTTGAAGAGGTTCCGGATAACGCCTACGTGCTCTCGCAACATGATCTGATCACTGGGATGGTGGCCACACCCGGAGATATCCCGGTTTCCCATATGGACATGTTCCGATTCATGGAGGCCGGTCTGGCTAACCTCAAAGCGAGGGCCATGTTCCTTACTCGGAGGGCTGGTGCGGCGGGCGGCTGAACTGTCACACATCGGTTGTCGTGATAGCGCTAGTATTGCCCATCAGCCTTGATTGTATGGGGCTTGGTGCGGACAGAAACCAATTCAACGGAAGTGAAAGATGAATCCAATTAGTCGTAGAGAGAAGCCCAGAAACGCAAAAGGCAATGAAGTACTGAAGGTCGAGTATCTTGGGAAAACAATGAGGGCCAACGTCATCCTTGGGTCTAAGGAGGGTGACATGGACAACTCCAAAATCCCTGAGGGTGCTGAGTTTCAGATCAACATGATTTTGGATCGTGCAGTGGTGTCCAAAGAGGTCCGCGAGATGCTCGACGAGGCCAAGAATGGTAATCACATGCTGTTCATGTGCAGGACCTTCAATATCCGCAAGGACGTGTTGACCGCCCTGGGTTTTGTTGAAGGCGCCATTACCGCTTAAGTCTTGCCTGTAGTAGGTGCTACGATCCCTTCTCTATCAAGGAGGGATCACATGCGAATTCTGATTGGGGCGGTGGCAGTGGCATTGCTGACGGGGTGCACGACCCCGGGTGACTTGATCAAGAGTAGCCCCACAATCGTGGCGAAGACCACAAAAGCACCGAAGGCATATGCATTATGCGTCCTACCTGGCTGGCAAGAGCACCAAGCTGGCGCGACCATGAATGAGACCCTGACGGGCTATCGATTGATTTCCTCGGCAGAGTCAATCGGGCAAACCAACGAACTGTTAGAAATCAAGCAAGCGCCAGAAGGAAGCGAGGTACGACTTTATCAGCGAATGCCAAGCATAAGCCTTGGAAGATCAAAAATTACCTCGTCTGTGAACAACTGTTTGTAGGAATCGTTGCCGAGCAAAGTAGCCGCCGTAGGGCGGCTTTTTTACGCCCTGAGGAAAGTATGAATCAAGAGATGACAGTTATTGAACTTTCGGGCTCTTTCCGAAAAGCGCTTGGGCGGCAGCACCGCCGAATGCTGGATACCGGCAGCGTTCGAGAGTTGCTGAAGGCTCTCACAATCACACTGCCAGGCTTCAAGGAAGAGGTCGATCGGCTGGCTCGTCTTGGGATGGATTTTGTTATTTACCGTAATGGTAAGAACGTCGGTGAAGGTGAGTTCGAGCGCGGGGGCGCCAAGGTGGTGAAAATCGTCCCGGTTGTGGCAGGCAGCAAGCGCTCAGGGTTCCTACAGACTGTGATTGGCGCGGTATTGATTGCTGCTTCGTTCATCCCGCTTCCCGGATTTCAGGCCCTTATGCCTATTGGTATATCGATGGTTGCGGGCGGTGTCATCCAGATGCTCAGCCCCCAAGCAAAGGGGCTGTCCCAGAGCGGCGCCCCCGAAAACTTGCCGTCGTACGCATTCGGTTCGGCCCGAAACACAACTGCCAGCGGCAACCCGGTGCCCATTTGCATCGGTGAGCGCCGGTGGGGCGGCGCGATCATCTCGGCTTCCATCTACGCAGAAGATAAAAGCTGATGGATGCGTATCACGAGGACTTTGTTAGGATGGTGGCCCTTTAATTGCACAAGGATATAGGTAGTGTTCGAGTACAAAATGGTGCAGGTGCCTCCAAATGTTGAAGTGCAGGCAAAGCAGCACAAAGGAAACGAAGCCGCAGCTTACCTTGAGACAGTAGTCAACAAGTACGCCAAGCAGGGATGGGAGTTCTACCGGGTCGACGCGATTGGTGTCTCGGTTCAACCTGGCTGCTTTGATGCCTTGTTTGGGAAGAAGGCTGCGCTAAACAGTTACTATGTAATTTCATTCCGACGCCCTTTGTGATCCGATTTCTGTCGGTTCTATCGATCAGGGCGTATCAGCGATGTGCGCCAGATAGGCTGCGGTCAGCATGCCGACATGTCCCATCCTGCTCAAATTACGCACTGTTGGCGATTGATAAGTACGGAGCGATGAAGGGATGGCGCATGGCGTTGGCCCGAATCTATAGATGTCGCCCGCCGTATGGTGGGGAGGACCTCCCCTGAGTTTCAAACCCGCTTCGGCGGGTTTTTTTATGCCTGGAGGAAAGCATGGGCGCAGCACAACACCTGGATATCCACGGCGCCAAGGGCGGCGGTAGCAAGCCGAAGCAGCCGACCGAAGCGCCCGACAGTTTGCAGTCGACGAACCTGGCGAAGATCCTGATTGCGGTGGGTGAAGGGGAGTTTGAAGGCACGCCGACCGCCCGGAATATCTACCTCGACAATACGCCCATTCAGGACTCCAGTGGCAACATCAACTTCCCGAATGTGAAGTGGGATTGGCGATCTGGCAGCATTGAGCAGAGCCATATCCCGGGTATCCCGGCGATCGAGAACGAGACCACAGTCAACGTCGAACTGCGCAGCGATAACCCATGGTCCCGGGCGCTCAGCAACATCCAGCTGTCTGCAGTGCGCTTGCGCTTCAGTTGGCCGCGATTGGCAAGCCAAGACAGTAGCGGCAACACCAATGGCTACCGCATCGAATATGCCATTGATGTCGCCACCGACGGCGGCGCCTATCAGCAAGTGCAGCTGGGCGCGGCTGATGGTAAGACCACCAACGGTTACCAGCGCTCTGTGCGGGTGAATTTGCCTAAGGCCACCAGCGGCTGGATGATCCGCGTCCGGCGTATCACCCCGAACCAAAACTCGGGCACTGTCGCCGACACGATGACCATCGCAGGCTACACCGAGATCATTGATCGCAAGCTGCGTTATCCGAACACCGCGTTGCTTTATATCGAGTTCGACGCGCAGCAGTTCCAGAACATTCCGGCCGTCACGGTGAAGTGCAAGGCCCGGAAGTGGCCGGTCCCAGCGAACTACGACCCGTTGACCCGGACCTACACCGGGGTGTGGGATGGCACCTTCAAACAGGCTTGGACCAACAACCCGGCATTCGTGACCTATGGCCTGTGCGTGGAAGATCGCTTCGGTCTGGGCAAGCGCATCAAGTCTTGGATGGTCGACAAGTGGGAGATGTATCGGATCGCCCAGTACTGCGACCAGCTTGTGCCAGACGGGATTGGCGGCGAAGAGCCGCGCTTCCTGTGCGACATGAATCTCCAGGGGCGGGCTGAGGCCTGGACCCTGCTGCGCGACTTGTCTGCAATCTACCGTGGCATGGTGTACTGGGCTCATGGTTCGTTGTTCATGCAGGCCGACATGCCGCGCTCGCAGGACATCGACTATGTGTTCACCCGGTCCAACGTGATCGACGGCGAGTTCACCTATGGTGGCGCTGAGAAGAACACCCACTACAGCCGGGCCCTGGTTAGCTACGACAATCCGGCGAACAACTACGACACCGACGTGATCCCAGTCACCGACCTGGCCCTGCAGCGCCGGTACCGGGACCGGCCGATCGAGATTTCGGCCATCGGCTGCACCCGGGCATCAGAAGCCCAGCGCCGCGGTAAGTGGATTCTGCTCAGCAACGATCAGGACCGCACTGTGACCTTCAGGACTGGCATGGAGGGGCGCATTCCGCTGCCGGGCTACGTGATTCCGGTGGCTGACGAATTGATAGCAGGGCGCCCGAATGGGGGCCGGATTGCCGCTGCAGCGGGCAGAGTCGTCACACTTGACCGCGATACGCAGATCAAGGCCGGCGACCGCCTGATCATCAACCTACCCAACGGCCGCGCCCAGGGCCGCACTGTTGCGTCGGTCAATGGCCGTGCCGTTACGGTATCCACGGCCTACAGCGTGGCACCGGAACCAGAGCTGCAGTGGGCAATCGACGCAGACGATCTAGCTATCCAGCTGTTCCGCGTGCTCAGGACGGCGCGCACCACTGAGGGCGACTACGAGATCACCGCGCTCGAGTTCAACCCGAGCAAGTTTGCCCGCATCGACACCGGCGCCCGCCTGGAGGAACGGCCGATCAGTGTGATCCCGATAACTGTCGTTCCGCCGCCGGCGAGCGTGACCCTGACGTCGAACTATGCCGTGGACCAGGGAATCGCGGTCAGCACCATGACCATAGCCTGGCCGGCCGTGAACGGCGCCGTGGCCTATGACGTGGAGTGGCGCAAGGACAACGGTAACTGGATCAAGGTGCAGCGCACCGGCTCAACGTCGGTCGATGTGACTGGCATTTATGCCGGCGCCTACCTGGCTCGTGTTCGGGCGGTCAGTGCCTTCGACATCTCATCTATCTGGAAGAGCTCCAACCTGACTGAGTTGAAGGGCAAGGAAGGAATGCCGCCTGCGGTCACCCACCTGACGGCCACCAGCGAGCTTTTCGCTATCGCCCTGAAGTGGGGCTTCCCTGCTGGCGCCGAGGACACCCAGCGGACAGAGATCTGGTACAGCCCGAGCAACAACCTGGAGGCTGCCACCAAGCTCACCGATCTGGCCTACCCGCAGAGCGACTACAAGCTGCAGGGTCTGGCTGCTGGTGTGTCGTTCTTCTTCTGGGTGCGCCTGGTTGACCGTACCGGCAACATCGGACCGTGGTTTCCAGTGGCGCCGAATGCGGTGAAGGGGACATCCAGCACAGATGCTTCGCCGATTCTCGAGATGATCAGCGGCCAGATCACCGAGAGCGAACTTGGCCAGGACCTAGTCGAGAAGATCGACGGCCTGCAGGACCAGATTGATGCCTTGGACGGGCTGAAAGCCTACAACCCGGATCAGCCCTACACCAAAGACCAGATGGTCGTCGTTGATGAGCGCATCTACCAGGCTCGGCAGGATGTCGCTGCAGATCCTGGGGGAGGCAATGCACCGCCCAACCCAGTGCTCTGGACTGATGTCGGTCAATCCGTCGAATCGGCCAACGGCCTTGCCCAGCAGGTGAGCACCAATACCACGAAGATCACCGAGGTCGACGGCAAGGTCTCGGCGACCGCCGAAAGCCTGCAAGCGCTGCGCGCCTCCTATCGTGACGACAACGCCGAGGGCGACCTGGCCGGCGCGCTGCAGCAGTGGGATTCGACCGCAGCCTTCGCGGTGGAGATGAAGGCAACTGCCTCTCGTGATGAGGCCATCACGCGTAAGACCGAAACGCTTGAAGCCTCGTTCAATACTGCCCTGGACAAGACCAATGGGGAGGTCGTGAAGACAAGCGCAGCGGTTCAGACGACCACTCAGGCCCTCGCCACGCTGGAAGGTAAGGCGAGCACCATGTGGTCGGTCAAGATGCAGGTCAACGCTCAAGGCCAGTATGTGGCCGCGGGCATTGGCTTGGGCATCGAGAACGGGCCGGCCGGTCTGCAGAGCCAATTCCTGGTCTCAGCCGACCGGTTCGCAGTGGTCAACGGAATCAATGGCACATTGTCCTCGCCGTTCGTGGTTCAGAGCGGTCAGGTGTTCATCAATCAGGCATTCATCAACACCGCGTTCATCCAGCAAATCATCCTGGGCATGACGCTACGGTCTCAGGCGGTTAACTCCCAGGGCTTGCCGCTGATCGAGCTAAACATGGTGAACGGCACATTCACTGTGCGTGGGCAGGATGCGAACGGCCAGACGATCATCAACAACGGCGGGGTGTACGTGTACGACTTGAATGGCACTGAGCGCGTAGCGGTAGGGCGACTGAGTGGGCCGTATGTGTACAGCCTGAACTACATGGCCAGTACCGGTCAGTGGGAGTGAGCTTATGGACCTGTACGGACTGAGAACCAGGGATGCGTCGAGCGTCGTTACACTCGACACCTCAGTTACCCCGATCCGTTCGCTCAAAATGCTGCAGGTGGTCGGCAACGGCACCTTTGAGCAGAACATCTCGATTCCCGAGATCCAGGCGCAGTCGTTTGTTGTTGTCGATGCCCTGACCGACAGAGGAGCAAACACATACTCGCCAGCGGCGTGGTATTCACCCGGAACCCTGAAGTTACGGCAACCTGGTACAGCTACGTGGCAAGTGATGATTCTCTCTCAGGGCGGCGAGCCGTTCGCTTCTTCTGGCAGCTACGGCATCAGGACACGAAACAACAATATCGCCACCCAAATTGACTCGATCAACAATACGCTTTCGATCAGGTATTCAGGGGCTTTTAACCTGCTGGTGGCGGGCGGTGGTGGCGCTCCGGATATTGTTGGTGACGTGTACAACGCATGGCCTGCGCCCATCACGACCTATGAGCGACCGCTGATTTTTCTGAACGGCACCGACTACATGATGGTTGGCAACTTCAGGGTGATCGGGAGCCCGGGTAATTGGACTGGCTTCACTGTTTCGAACAGGGCGCACCCGAACCACGGTTCTATCTGGACCCAGCCAATGCGAATCAAATGGTTCTGTGCCTCGTACCAGGCTGACACCTCTCCGATAGGCCAATACGGCGTATCGGTGAAGGATGCGAACAGCAACAGGCTGTTTGCGTCGACGATGAACATCGCACTGCTGAACAACCAGCCCACTGCAAACGCGTTTGTTACTGCTGGGGCGCCAATCACCGGGACCGGCTATTACGCGTCCAGCCAGCAGATGGCCTGGACTGGAAACTGGGCGGATTACGTTTTGGCCAACGCCTTGTTCTCAGTGACCAACGTCGTTCAGACAACGCAGCCATATCGCGTGAACTTCGGTGGTTTTCTTCCGGGCAATCGCGGGACGCTTCAGATGTACTGCGAAAATTTTGACGGAATTAATGCCGTGCTTGCCAACGGCCGAACCACCTTCGCAGCACGGCCAATGCGGCCAATCTAAATTCAGCAAAAGGACCAACACATGCCATGGTACAGAGCGGGCACGGTGGCGATCACGGCCGGCCAAAATACGGTGACCGGTACCGGCACCGCATTTTCAGTAAACGCCCGGGTGGGCGACGCGCTTCAAGGGCCTGATGGTCGCTGGTATGAAGTGACCAACATCGCGAGCGCTACGGTGCTCAGCATTCTCCCGGCCTATCAAGGCCCGACAGTGAGCGGCGGCACGTACGGCCTGGCGCCTATGCAGGGCTACGTGAAGGAGTCCGCTGACCGCTTGCGGCAATTCGTCAATGACTGGGGCAGCACGCTCGCTGGCCTGGGTTCGGTCTCGACTGAGGACGTGGTGCCCGTGGTCAAAGGCGGCACAGGCGGCACTACTCCGGCGCTGGCACGCAGCGGCCTGGGGCTGAAGTCGGCAGCCGTTGCCGATATCGTGGGAACGATCAGTGTTTCTGGTGGCACCCCTAGCGGGGCAATATTTGAGAAGGGCAGTAACGCAAACGGTACGTATATCAAGTTCGCTGACGGAACGCTTATAGCCAGCGCAGAGGTGCCTCCAGAAACCTTAGCCCCCGGAGGTTTCAAGGGCTTTGTATGGACCTATCCAGTGTCATTCGGATGGGCCCCAATAGTTATCCCTGCAGCAACGCTGAACTTCACCAGCGCAATTGGGCCGGTTTCCGCTTACTGCGACAACGGTTCATCGCACACTTTTGTCCAGACAAGGGTGGCGATCAGGAATAGCGATACCGTCGCCCAGGCGGTCGGTGCTCGTATAGTTGCAATAGGGAGGTGGTACTGATGATTATCAAGTTTTCTCCAGTGCGCGGGGGTGTCGGTCTGGCTGTTATCAAGAAGGGCGATACCCTGACAGTCAATGGCGTATCGCTGGACTTCTCCCGGCTCGAGGATGGTGCAACGCTGCCTGCCGAAGCTATTGGCAGTGAGTGGATAAACCAAGCCGTGGATCGTGTCAGCGGCGGTCTGGTCGTCACGCTCATGCTTCCCCATGCTGCTGATGCTCCGGAGTTTGCTCGATTCCCGGTCGATATCGTCAATCCCGCAGACGGCCCTGTGCAGCTTCCAGGTCTTGACGTTGGCACTCCTCAACAGCCAACAGTGAATGGTGTGATCGACTGGTCCCAGGTCATCACCCAGGCCATGAAAGATCAAGCCGTCGCCGAGCAGCACCTCGCCCAGATTGCTGCGGAGACTGCTGCTCGCCGCGACGTGGCCGACGATGCCATTGCTCCGCTGCAGGATGCTGTTGATCTCGGCGAGGCCACCGAAGCCGAAACAGCCAAGCTCTCCGCCTGGAAGAAATACCGTATCGCGTTGAAGCGTGTACCGGACCAGCTGGGCTACCCCGGCACCATCGACTGGCCAGCGCCTCCGGCCTGACATCTACCGCACCCACAGCACCCGCCATCGAGCGGGTTTATTTTTGCCTGGAGAAAAGTGAATGCGTACTTCGCAACGAGGCCTGAGCCTCATCAAGTCTTTCGAGGGCCTGCGGCTGCTTGCCTATCGGGACGCCGTCGGTGTCTGGACTATCGGCTACGGCGCGACCCGAGGAGTGAAGGCCGGCATGTCGATCACCAAAGAGCAGGCCGAACGCATGCTGCTCAACGACGTGCAGCGCTTTGAGCCGGAAGTCGAGCGACTGGTGCAGGTGCCGCTGACCGGCAATCAGTGGGACGCCCTGGTCAGCTTCACCTACAACCTGGGCGCGGCCAACCTGGAGTCGTCGACGCTGCTGCGACTGCTCAATCGTGGTGACTATGCCGGTGCTGCCGAGCAGTTTCCGCGTTGGAACAAGGCGGGTGGCAAGGTATTGCCCGGCCTAGTGCGTCGCCGTGCGGCTGAGCGCGTGCTGTTTTTGGAGGCGGTGTGACTACCCGTGCCTGGCTGACGCTGGCAGGCGCGCTGCTCTTGGTGGCTATTGCTTGTTTCGCCACATGGAAAGTGCAGGGCTGGCGTTATGAAACTCAGCTTGCCGACCAAGCACTCCTGCACCAGCGGGACCTGGCCACAATATCGAACGCGGCAGCGGCACAGGCCCGGAATGCGCTGGAGAAGCAGCAGGCAGCCGAGCAGGCCCTACACGACCTCGACACCATACGATTCAAGGAGAGGACAGATGATCTCAATGAAAATGATAGCTTGCGCCGCGCTCTTGCTGATGGGGATCGCCGGTTGCGGATCGCGGGAAGTTGTCGTTCCAGTGGTCACGACGTGCCCGAAACCGCCGGCGCCGCCAGCCTGGGCAATGCAGGAGCCGTCGAACTCACTCCAGCTGCTGGACGATCTGTTTTCGATATCCGCGCCGGGATCGTCGCCGACCAAGCGGCCTTGAGGGCGGCGCAGGCCTACATAAATGAAGTATGTTTGAAATAGATGTAGCAGGGTATTGGCCCAGTTGCGCTCACAGTTGCGACACGTTTGGGCTGGAGGATTGCTCCTCATCCGGTAGGTTGCTGATAGGCGTGTTGGTGAACATCACACTGTAAGTGCCGAGGTCTTCGTCGTTGCGCTGAGCACTGATGGACACGCTTTCACCCTGCCAGTGGAGAGCTTCGTTATCAAAGTATGCGCCTGATTTCATTCTGACCAAATGGATCTTGCTCGCTGTTGGCGGGCCATAATCAGTTCTCAACATTTCGGCAACGACGGTACTGCTGCTTGACGGTCCCGAGAGTTCAAGCTTTTCAATTTTGCTGCCTGACAAATAGACAGTAATCTGGTAGCCGAGTAGGAATCGCGTGGACTTAGCGCCCTGGACCAGGTATTTGGCCGGGGTTTCGGTAGCGACGCGACAGGGCAGTTTTGAAGCACTTACATCAGCCGAGCATTCAGGTACATTTTTGAGAAAGTCCCCCTGAAAATCCACGCCCATGAAGAGCTTGGGTTCTTGATGCCACGATGCTGGCTGGTGTCCATCGATCGCTAAGGCGCAGGATGGAATCAGAATTCCGGCCATCAAGAGCTTGATTGGATGCATGACTTCGTCCCTGACTATATTTTGCGGAGCCTATTATTCTCGCCGATGTCGATAAGCGCACGCTAGAGGGGTTGTTGGCGAGTTAGTCGTGATCGAATAGCCGGACGGGTATGCGAAGCCGCCTATACTGCCCTGATCAAATAACAGGGGAGAGGGGGAGTGAAGGACTTAGGCGAGAAGATAGCGGCCGGCGAGCCGCTGATGCAGCAGGCGATGGACGCTATGCGCCGGTACCATGAAGCCCGAAATTCTCTGACGTCTGCGAAGGAGGTGGAGCGGCTACGGCTTGAGGCTGAATCCCTAATGGAGGCTGTTCAGGAGTACCAGCGGCGAGCACTTGGGCGTCCTGAATATCCTCTCCATTGATCACTCCGATGGACGCTCCCCGCTTCCCATCTGTCAGAAATTTCCTTTCAACAAATTGACCGCAAGGCTTTCAAGATATTAACTGTATATTCGTACAGCATAGGAAGTCGTGCGTCATGAGCTATTCCATAGTGGGCCCCGTTGCGGAGGGTGGCCTCAAGCTGCCCTTGTGCCTGTTCCGAGTCCCGGCCGGATTTCCTTCGCCGGCGGCAGACCATATCGAGGCCCATATTTCTCTGGATGAGGTCCTGAACATAAGGGCCCCACACGTCTACCTGGTATCCATCACCGGCGAGAGCATGCAGGGCGTCGGCATCTTTGAAGGTGATCTGGCGATAGTCGACCGTTCAATTGAGCCTGCTCACGGCCACATTGTCGTGGCGCTGCTCAACAACGACCCGGTGTGCAAGCGGCTCTGTATCCGTGGCAAAGACGTGATCCTGCTGTCCGAAAACCCGAAGTACCCACCCAGGTACGTGCTTGAGGGGGATGAGCTTTCGATCTGGGGTGTGATCACCGGCAGCGTGCGCAGCCATGTCTAAGCCACCAGTCTTTGCACTGATCGACTGCAACTCGTTCTATGCGTCCTGTGAGCGAGTGTTCCGGCCGGACCTGGCCAAGGTCCCGATCGTAGTCCTGTCGAACAACGATGGTTGCGTCATAGCCAGGAGCTACGACGCCAAGCCTTTTGTGAAAATGGGCGAACCCTATTTCCAGATCAAGCAGAAGCTGAAACAGCACGGGATCGTCGCGTTCTCGTCCAACTACGCACTGTACGGAGACATGAGCGAGCGGGTCATGAGCCTTATCGAATCCATGGTCCCAGCCGTTGAGGTCTACAGCATCGATGAAGCCTTCGCCGATCTGACCGGTATCGCCGGGCTGGACGAGTTGGGACGCCGGATTCGAAGCCAGGTACTGCGCTGCACCGGCATTCCGGTCGGCGTTGGTATCGCCGGGACCAAGACCCTGGCCAAGCTGGCGAACCACACAGCCAAGCGGTTGCAGGCGCAGACAGGAGGCGTGGTCAACATCTGCGGCCCCTTCAAGCGCGACTGGGTGCTGCGCAACACGGCAGTGTCGGAGGTTTGGGGTGTTGGTCGGCGGATGAGCGCGCACTTCGAAGGCATGGGCATCAAGACGGCGATGGATCTGGCCAAGACCGACCCCTGGACGCTTCGCAAGAAGTTCAGCGTGGTGGTCGAGAAGACCGCCCGGGAGCTGGCCGGCACGCCCTGCCTGGAACTGGATGAGCCGAACCCGCCCAAGCAGGAGATCTGCTGCAGTCGGATGTTTGGCAAGCGCCTCGAGGAGCTACCCCCTATAAAGGAGGCGGTGGCAACCTACATGATGCGCGCTTCGGAAAAGCTCCGGGCGCAGGGCTCGGTGTGCAAGAAGCTGCGCGTAAGCATTCGCACCGGCATGTTCAATCCCGATGAAGCCAAGTATGCCAATGGTGTGATCGTCGATCTCCCATACCCCACTGATGACGTGCGGCTGCTGACAAAAGCGGCGGTCGATGCGCTCGACCGGGTCTTTCGGCCTGGTTTCAAATACAGCAAGGCTGAGGTGCTTCTGTTGAATCTCTGCCAGCGTGGTGAGTACACCGACGACCTGTTCGCCGCGGCACAACCTGCTGAGGCAACCAGGGTGATGGCAGTGCTGGACCAGATCAATGAACGATGGGGAAGGGGGACATTGCGCGCGGCGAGTGTGCCGGTGAATCCCGATTGGGGCATGCGTCGCGAGATGATGAGCCAAAGCTTCACCACCAGGCTGGATCAGCTGTGGAAGGTTTCGTGTAATTGATTTTTTTGGTCGGCAGAACGCCGGGCGCGGGCTGAAGCCCGTGGGGAGATTTTCGGGGGACGGTGAAAACCGGTACAGCACAGTGAGGCATCGTTTGCAGCGAGCAGCCACACAAGGGCTTGTATTTAAAGGCTTTCCAGGTGTCCTGCACGCATGGGGTGCAAGGGGTCGAGTGTTCGAATCACTCCGTCCCGACCATTATTTGCTGAGTAAAATCAGACAGTTAAGCCGGTTATCTGAACCGGCTTTTTTGTGCCCGCACGAAAGATGCGCAGAATTACCCGGCAACATCGCTCAGCTTAGGCTTCGGACCAGAGCACATTCTTGTGCCTTGTCTAGTACTTTTGCCACGCCCGGCTTTTCTTGTGGTTCACCGGCCTATCGTTGGTATCGCTGATTGCTCACTTAGTTTGATGCATATGTCGCGGCGCTTTCATGTATCCCTCTGAAACGCCATGAATTGTTGCGCAAACTGTAGCGTTTAAAATATCTTTGTTTCGACTTATCCCCGGCCAAATTTTTGGCTGCTGTCGCTCGAGTACCAAGGTCCACTTGGTCAGGATAAGCTTCAGAGGTGGCTAGCATTTCTGCTGGCCTTGTTACTCACCCTGGTCTCAGCTAGCGATACGCTATCGGAGATCCCGACGACCGTGGATATGCTTAGAGCGCTCTCAAGAGACTTAACCCTCGTAAAAAATGCTGAAGGTTTTGAGCTAGTTTGACCCGGCATGGTAAAGCTCACTATATGGCCAAGCGCCATGATACGCTGTATATTTACAGAAACTAAATCTGGATGATTGGAAAGTGACCAAGGAACGTCCTGCTAAAACCACCGAAGCAGCACAGTCTCAAAAAAGCAAAAATTGTTTTATAGTTACTCCTATTGGCTCGAGTGAATCCTCAACTCGTCGGGCTGCGGATGGTCTAATTAGCTCTGTGCTTAAACCACTACTCGCCGAAATGGGCTTCGATGTACACGTGGCGCATGAAATATCTTTGACTGGTTCAATTACTCGGCAGGTCGTTGAACATATACTCACGGCAGAGCTGGTAATCGCAAACCTTTCCGAACTAAACCCAAATGTTATGTATGAGCTAGCAGTTAGGCACTGTACAGGGCTTCCGGTTGTAGCAATTGCTGAAAGTGGTACTAAGCTGCCGTTTGATATCTCAGATGAAAGGACGGTATTTTATACTAACGATATGCGTGGTGTCTTTGAGTTGACTCCGGCTTTACGTGTTGCAATTGAAGGTGCGATGACACGAACCGATGCAGATAATCCCGTAACTCGAGTGAGAAAGAATCGAGTTCTACTTGAGTCACTTGATCAGGGTGATGCAAAAACAATTCTGATCGAGCGACTTGATAATATTGAGTCGTTGTTGGGTGATTTGAGGTACGCAGGGGATAAGTTCGATAGGTTGGCCCGAAAAAATCATAAGCTAATGCTGGTTGTTGAATCGGGCGAGGCTGTAGATAGATTCAAGAGTGCATTAATGAGGGCGCATCCAAGCTGCATGATAAGAGAGCGAGCAGGGGCGCATCATAAATCGGGAACTGTCTTTAGCTCTTGCGCGAATCTCTCTATTGAGACACCTGATGGCATTGACTCCGGTGTTGTTCTCGACCTTTGTCATCAAGTGAATCTTAAAGTTCTCGACCTTGTAGCGTTGTAAGTCGTTGCGCCGCAACCGCTAGATTATCCTGTACCAGTACGGTTTACAGATTTGGTGCTGTCGCGGCAAATGGAGTCGTTGTGGGGTATTTCGGGGGAGGGGCAGCCTTGGGCTTGCGTCGAGACAATCGTTCGAGTTGGCTAGAGTTATCTGGTTGAGCCTGCCTGATCCGGCCTATCCTACCTGTTTCCGCTTCAGAACGAATTAGTGTTTAGGGTATGGACAGTTCAAGGCTTCTGATCTTTTGTGCTAATGCCAAATTTTTCTGAGCACCATCCACCCCGGAATGAATCTCCCGATGACAATTGGGACAAATAGCGGCCACGAATTGTGGGTGGTCCAGGCCACCATCTGAGACACGATTTGTATGGTGAGGTTCTAGGTATGGACTCCCGTCAGGCTTGTAAAAAGGGGCGTGCTTTTCGCAATTTTCACAAATTCCATCAGCTCTCATCAAAACGTAGTGAGCAACCACTCGGCTGCGCTGATAAATATTTCGAATCGTCGATCGAGCGGATGCAATTGGAGTCCGCTTCGTTACCGCAAGGGCAGCGTCTCGTGCCGCTTTCAAACTGGTTTCGAGTGTGGGCATTTCAACGCCATTTTCAGGAAGGGTTGAGCCGCTGTCAGGAATTACTTCTACCCGACTTAGGCGGAAAATTATTGCTCTACGAAGTGCGCCTGTGCCGTCAGGCTTCTCCTCGGCGAACATACTTTCGCAAACAAACTCACCTAAGTAACGGTGCCCTTTGCCTTTGGCCACTAATTTAAATAAGTAAAGAGACTTTCCACTGTTCACATGATCGGCAATAGCCAGATTGCCTTTGGATAACTCCATCGGTCCTGTTTGACCTTCACCGGTATACAGGCAGGTATCTTCATTCTCCCAGTCGTCCGTGTAACCATGTTGCTCACCAGATTCGCCAGTGAAAATGAAAATAGCTGGGAAAGTAGAGGAAGGCACAATACCGTGTTGGTGGCTTCCGCCGAAGTGTCGATGGATGTCGGTTTTTCGGTCATAGACAGCGCCGCGCTCGAAGTGGAGATCGAGCACCGACGCGGGTAGATGCTGGAGCGGTTCAGTATTAATACCAGCCTTGCCCAGGTATCGCGTGGTTTCAAAACCGCCGGAGAACGACGTTTCAGCAACACCTAGAGCCAAAGCCACAATGGCTTTGGCTGGGTAGCGCTTACCATTGACTGTGATGCTACTGCTGTAGCGTCGATTGGTTTCCCAATTCGCCCACTTGGGTTGATGTCTTAGGTTCTGGTCGAACGCGCTGAGTGCTAGCTGAACCCGGTCCTTCGCTGTTGCTTTAGTCACTGTGCGACCTTTCCCTTGATGATGTAGGAAAAGGATGGTGCAGAACGTACGAGTGGATTTCAAGTGGCCATCACACCGGAGCTTCTCTATCCAGGTCGAGCTACCTGCCGCGTAATGGTGAAATCACCAAAGAAATTTTCAGAATTTCCCGATTCCCTGTAGTCCATTTCCGAATCATACTTCCGCCGCCTTTAGGCCATTACGGTGCTTCCGATCGAGCTCTAGTCTCCCCCAGTCGTTGCCAATTCAACGACCGGTTTTGACAGACTGATTAGCAAGTATCCTTTCGGACCGCTGACATCCTCGTCCAAATCTCCGAATACCTGGTCTGCGCCATGACCGTGGCACAGCAGACTGTCCTGCTTCATTCCAGCTCTCCAGGCCAAATCCTGACTTTGTCCACCGTGTATAAGATCGGCAATCCCCGCGCTTTGGTTATGCCTCAAGGATCACCAAAGATTTTTTGAATTGCATTGTTAACTTTGTCGATACTGCCCAACGGTTGGGCTGGCGATGCGGCGCCTATTTTATTTTCGCAACTGTTCCTACAAGCACGAAATGAGTTGGCACACTCATGAAAGCAATCTGTCTTCGCTGAACCTTCCAATTTTCCGCACTGCTGCTCGTGACACTTTTTCCTGAGGTCGAAACAATAAGTACAGGGTGCCGCAAGTGCAGAGGTTGCAGAAAATGCTAACAGCAGCAGGCATACCCTGAAAGCCAGCATAGGAACCTCCAACACACCCATGTGCATCCGGGCACCAAAAAATATGGCCAATTTAACTAAATTAATTAAAGCAGTGCGTTCAAGAATTTATATATCGTTTTGTAATTGTGGTGATTTCCAATTGAGATTTGCTTTTTTATAAGTTTGTTTTTATAAATTAAGATTGGCGAGTGGTGAGAAATTATAGTTAAGTTGCAAGGGCCAATGGATCGCGTAATGAGCAATGAATGCTGAGCGATAACAAGGTGCCGGTTATGAAATTTCTATTATGTTTTTTATTGTTTTTTGTGAGTGCTCAGGCATCCGCATCATCCGCTTTTGAAACTTGCCAGAATGGGTGCTCTAGTATGGTGCAAAATTGCCAATATAATTGTCAGGTTCAGCAAAAAAACACGCTGCAAAAGTGCCTTGAGATATGCCAGTCTGGACATGAAGTATGCTCGAATAGCTGCGCGAAACAAGCCTCAACAAATCCTACAAGTCTTCCTTCGAACAAGTCGGACTCTCAGCAGAAAGTACTTGAGGGGATTGATAGTATAAATAACACCATTCAGCAGATTTTTGGTAAGCCTTAGACCTTGCACTGCACACAGACGCTTCATTTGATGCCGATGGGCTATCGCGCGAGCTTTCGTGAATCATCTCGTAATCTTGGTGATTTTGGTCGTTGGACGTACAAACCTTCAGAATTTCCCGATTCCCTGTAGTCCATTTCCGAATCATACTCCCGCCTGCTTCAAGCCATTGCGGTGCTTCCACTAGCGCTCTAGTCTCCCCCAGTCGTTGCCAATTCAACGACCGGTTTTGACAGACCGAATTCAAAGTGAATCCGCATGTGCTCGCGTTATGGCGGCTGTACGTGGGGCACCTTCGTGTGCGCCGGGTTTCCCTTTGCTTTGCCGGTCTGTCAACCCGCGTATAGCTGCCACCCTTTGTTTGACAGCAGGCGTGTGGCGGCTCCCTAAAGCAAAGGAGATTCGCCATGTTAAAAATCGTCCCCGACCCACCCATCAACCCCAACCAATCCCTCGAAGACATCCTCGTCCAAATCTCCGAATACCTGGTCTGCGCCATGACCGTGGCACAGCAGACTGTCCTGCTTCATGCCAGCTCTCCAGGTCAGGTGCTGACCTTGGCGACCATGCATGAAATCGATCATGCCCGCGCTTTGGTTGAAGTGGCGTTGGGTAAGGTTCAGTTGCGGCATTGATTCAGCGGCAGTAGTGGCGGGCTTGGTTGTGATTGGGCTTTGGTGGCTGGTCTGGATGAGTCAGCTATTTGGGGTTGATCGCGGGGCAAGCCCGCTCCCACAGGCTGTGTGCATTCCACAGGTTGGGCTGTTCCACAGATTTTGGAGTCGCCTTGTTATTGCAATGGCGGCTAGGGAGATTGGGATGGATGAGGGTTCGCGGTCAGGTCTCAAGACGGTAGGCGTCGGCACATTCGCTGAAGGCGAGGGCGAGGGCGAGGGCGGGGCAGGCGCTGAGCGGTTGTTTCGGGTCGAACCAGGGCACGGTGCGGCGTTTGTGCTGGAGCAGGTTTCGATCATGATGGGCTGTGCGCACCATCTGACGTTGCAAGCCGGCCTTGAGCAGGATGGTACGTCGGCCTGGGCAGCGCATTATCTGGTGGGGATGGCCAAGGCGTTGGTTGAGGATGTGGCCCATGCCATGGTCGTTGAGTCGGGGGCCGGACAGGGCGCAGGTTGAGCTCGCGAGTAGCACGCTGTGTAGTCCTGCGGTCAGTACGAGGGTTCGCATCAGGCACGGAAAACCTTGGGGAGCTTTCGCGCCTGATGGTCGAACACTTAGCTAAAGGCGCAATTACAGGTGGAAGTCGCCTGCGGCCTCCGGCTGGTAAAGCACTTTTCTGATCCCGATCCGGCGGGTCCGGTCAGAAACGCGCCAGTTGATGGCGTCCCCCTCCTGATAGCCGAGGATGGCGGCGCCGATGTCGGAGCACACGGAATACTTCCCGGCGCTGCTGTCCGCGTCTTCAGGGTAGACCAGGGCCACTTCGATCTCTTCGTCGTCCAGCTGCAGCAAGGCCCTGGAGTTCATCGTGACGACATTGCGCGCCACCTGCTGTGGCTTGACGACAATGGCTCGCTCAAGCTCATGTTCGAGTTCAACAACCGCCGGGCCTTGCTCGAGCGCGATCAGGCTCTCGAGCCTGACCTTGTCGATTTCAGTGATGTAGATCTCAGTGGAGTCGACAATGGCACCTTCGCGCAAGAACTGCAGATAGCGCCCTGCCGTCATGGAAAATGACTTCAAGGTCGGCGTTTCGCTCTCAAGCAGAAAGCCGCTGCGCTGAAAGGCTTTCAGCGAGCGGATGTTGTCCGGGTGGATCTTGGCGATGAGCTTCTCGGCCCGCATGTCGAGGAAGGCCAGTTTCATGCCTTCGCGGATGGTCCGGGCGCCAAGGTTTCGGCCCCATTTGTCGCTGTCTCCAATGACCAGGACGATCTCGCAATTGGAGCCGGTCTTGATCAGGCGGACAAAGCCCACCGGGGCGTCATGCCGGTCATAGGCCATGAAGAATCGGCCCCCCCGGTTGAATAGATGGGTCAGGATCGGTAGTTGAGTTCGATCGATGACTTGCTCGATGGAGCGGGAGACATGACGCGAATCGCTCAGATAGCAGGTAACGCGCTCATCTTCCAACCAGTCCATCAGTGTCAGTGCGTGTGCCCGAGTAATTTCCGGGCACAGCGAAATGAAAGGCTTGTTCATCTTCACCACAGTTATTTGGAAAGAATGAAAGCCCTTCATGGCTATGGCCATGACGGTTCTTTCGGCAACCGGCCATATTACGACATAACGCGAGTAATGCCGACTGGCGATCAGACCGCCACAGCAATCAGGTCGATGCTTCTATCTTGAGCATCAATGATGAAGGGCAGCGGCATGGGGTGTGGCGTGTCAATGGAGGAAACCTCGAAACCGCCCACGACCAGGGGCTGCCGCTGTTCCAGTACGATCGATTCCTCCGCCAGCCGTTTGACCATTCTCGCGTGGTTCATTGCGATTTCATTGAGCGTTGACACGTTACATCTCCGATAACTGAGCAGGCGTCTCTTAGGCGCCCGTAAAGGATAATTTTGGCCGCTGCCGCGTCAGAATTACGTCTTTTCGGGGCCGCTGAGGCGGGCTTGTGCAATAGCCAAGCCAGTCAGTGACGGAAATTTGCTGTCGGGTTTTGAATGCGACGAATGGTGTGGAGCAGGGGATTTGTGCGGCGCATTTTTCTAGCGCGTCAGCTTGCTGCCAGCGCTGTATCCCGGCACCATCTGCGATCTTGGCCATCTATTTGCCATTATCGAGAGTCACGACTTTGTTATCAGGGCTCGGACTCCAGGCTGATGCTCTATAGCCTCTGACGCTGTTCAAGGAATGGAAGTAATGATCAAGCAATCGCTAGCCACGCAAACAGTAGCCTCGCTGTGGTCGCAACTGCACGCGGTAGGCCCGCTGGGAACGCCGGCACGGAACACGGCGTTTGAGGTCGGCGAAGTGTCCGGCGAGCGTGTCGTTGTGCACACGGGCAAGTCGGCGAAGACGAAGGTGGTAATTCCTCGACGAGCCTTTGAAGCGGCACTCGGCTATCTGATCGACCACAAACATCATGCCGGCAATCCCTGCGAGATTGCCGCCGCCGATGCGCCGGAGAAAGCCGGCCCGCTGTGCCAGGCTTCGCGCTTGCTGCCGTCGGGTAAATACGGTGTGCGTAACATCACCTATGTGTTGCCGATCCTGCAACGCCTTGGGGTGGTGGAAATCAATCCGAAAAAGCCTTCCAGCGTCTGGCTGGTGAAGCAGGCAGATTTCAATGTGCTTGATTCTGCCGCTGGGGAAACGCTCGTTGTTGATCACTGCACAGGGCTGCTGACGCCAAACCAGCAGGCCTTTGCCGATTACCTTGTCGGACTTTGGGCCGGTATGCCTGCGCCTTTCGTTCATCGCTATGCGGTCACCAATCATCCTGCCTGGATCACCTGGAAGGCACAGGCCAAGGGCCGCGACTGGTGGTGTGAGACGTTGCGTCAGGCCGCTGAGCATTACTCCTGGTACGAAGCGCCGGCGCCTGACGATTTCGCCAGTATCGCTTCACGTCTGCGTGACGCGCTGGCGGCCAATGATTGCGCCGCCGCGCAACAGGCCTGCGAAGCGGTGTTCGCCTGGGGCAATGTGGCGCTGGGCAAGGACGGCGGGTCCAGAGACTGGATCAATGCTCACGTTGCCAGTGCGACATTGTGTGAGTCGATTCTGCGTGCGGTTGAATTGCTCCAGCCTGATTGCCAGCAATCGCTGCAGGCCTTTGATGGCGAGCGCCTGCTGATGAACTCGGCGATGACCAAGGTCTATGCGGCGGCGGATCCCCATAACATCATCATTTATGACGGTCGGGTGGGTGCTGCTTTGGGTTTGTTGGCAGGGCGCTGGCTAGCGGCAAGTACAGAACATTCGGTTCCGCAGGATCTCGCCTTTTGCTGGGGAGGTAAGCGCGACGACCCACTGGACACGCGCAATCCATCTCAGGGCAATTTCAAGTTTTCCAGGTTGGGCTATTCGGCGTCGCAGATTCTGCACTGGGCTGATCTGGTGCGCATCAGCAACCGGATCTTGCGTCAGGTGGTTTCGACACTTGGTGCGCAGGGGGAATCCGTCAGGTTGCTGGACCTTGAGCGGGCCTTGTTCATGGTGGGGTACAACGTTGTCGGTGGGGAGACGTTGTAGGCATGAGCTTGCCCCGCGATGCGATGCGCCTGACAGGACGCAATCGCGGGGCGCTGTTGTGTCGTTTCCGTCTATCCAGTCAAGCAACTACCTGCCGCTGAGGCGCAGGTACCTGCTCGATGAAGCGCTCGAAATGTTCCAGGCGGACTCTGCTTTTCGCCACGGCCCGGCCCACGGTCTGCATGTCGTGGATCAGGTCGGTGGCGTCGAGGCGGTGCAGGTTGCGGCCAATCAGTTCTTCGCAGCCTATCGAGGCCAGACCCTGGCTGGTCAGGTCGACGTTGTAACGCGCATAGGTGAATAGCGGCGCGCTGTGCTGCATGCCGATCATGTCGCCCAGTTCACTGTCCAGCGGGTCACCCGCGACGCATTTACCAAAGGCACGGCAAAGCATGTCTTGCTGGTTTGCCGACGCCAGCATCAGCCCGGCAGGTGTCGAGGTTGCGGTGTAGAGCAGGTTCATCTGTCTGGGTGTCAGTTCCGGTGCCGAGGCCGGATGCAGGCCTGTGCCCACCGACACCAGCAGCATGTCGTCTTCACCGGTTTTCCAGCCCATGCGATAGGCCGGCAGGGTGGCGCTGAGGTAGGAGATGAACGCCGGGTTGTTGTAGGGGGTAAGGCCGCCGTCGATAAACACGAACGGCTTTTTCAACCCCGGAAAATGGATGGTTTCCGGAGCAAAAAAGGTGGGTGCAGCGGTGCTGGCGCGCACAATGCGCCACAGCGGCAGGTCCAGGTTGCAGCCCGGACCCGGCTGGTTGTACTGGGCGTAGGGGTTGTTGGTGAGCAGCCAGGGTGAGTCTGTGGTGGCGTTTTTCAGTACCACCATCAGCAGGGTTTTCAGTCGCTCGGAGCCCAGGGTGGTGTGCTCGCCGAAGCGCTCTTTCATCAGGCGCTCGAGTTCGCCGTGAACATAGCGATGAAAACCCATACGTTGCCACCAGCCCGCACGTTTGAACATGCGCTGGCCGGAGGTGTTGTACAGGTCACGCAGTTCATCGACCTCCATGCCCAGCGACAGTCCTGCTGCCAGAATGGCGCCGGTGCTGCAGCCGGAGACGAAGTGGAACCAGTCGGACAGACGCAACTGCGGATTGCCGGTACTCACGCGCAGCAAGCGTTCGATCTCGGCCAGTATCTCTACCGCGATCACGCCGCGTATGCCACCGCCGTCGATGGTCAGCAGGCGCTTTTTGCCCTCGCTTCGTACCATGCCCTGAAGGACTGAATTCACTACAGGCTTCCTTTTGTGTAGTTGATTGGCGCTCAACCGCCGTGGGCGGGAACAATGGCCTTGCGTTCGGTGGTGGCCAACCAGCTCATGTGCTCGCGGGACAGTTCAACACCGACCACTTCGAATACGGCTGGGCCCATGCCCTCGGCTTGCGGGCTCGCCAACAGCGCTTCAACGCGCTCAAGGTAGCGCTCGGTCGATTGGTACTGCGCGTGCAGTTCCTTGATGGAGGTGTTGTTGGCGTGCAGCTCCAGCACCGCGCCGATCACCGGAATCCAGCCGATTGCAAACACGATCAGGTCTTTCCAGGCCAGCTCCAGCCCAGGCAAGGTGGTGTGCTTGAAGAAGGAATAGAAGGACAGCAGCAATACACAGAGGATTACTGGAATGCAGATGGTCGCCTTGACTACGCGTTCGATTTTCTCGTGCTTGAGGTGCAGACGATGCCGGGCTTTGTGGTAGTACGCGCGCTGCGCGGCAATCCAGTCGTTAAGCACTTTGCTGCGCTCTACGGGAAGCACGCTGGTGGTGTTGCCACCCAGCGACGCCTGCCTGATCAGCGAGACGATGGTGCGGCGCTTGTCCTGGCCTTGGGCCGGTAGCCGTTGCGCCAGCGAAGCGTTGCCTTGCGGATCGACCAGGCCCAGTGCTTGCCAGAAGAATTCGATACGTAACGACTCGGAAACCGCGCGGTAAAAGGCGTAGCGGAATTTGGTCCGGTTGGGCTTGGCCCGCAGGTACCAGAGAAATGACAGCACGAACAGGCAGACATAGCCCGCCAGCACCAACGCGACAGGGAGGATTTTTGCGTAGAACAGGAACACGCTGGTCAACAGCAAGGTCAGCCCGGCCACGGTACGGTGGGTGCGGTCGGTCTTGAGTTGCATGGCGTTGGCCAGGCCGTCGAAACGCTGGAACAGTTCGCCTATCGATTTCAGGTCGGCAGAGCGCTGGCTGTAGAACGGCTGGTCGTCGCTCGGCCAATGGCCTTGGCTCTTGCTGTTCTGGGCAAGGGCACGGCTCGACCGGTTCAACTCGCGCAGGTGTTCCAGGGTGTTGGCCGGCGGTTTGTCGCTGACGCTGACACCTTCGGCACCGGCACTGAGGATGTAACCGCAGTGTTGATCGATGGCGCTGGCAGACTGACGATTGGCGCTGATGCGGTAAACCGGCACGGTGTCGACGTCGTGCAGGTAGCGGCTGATGTCGTTGCGCAGCTGGCTGGCGGTGTCGCGCGTGCGCGCCAGCAGTTCCAGTGGTTGCAGTGCCTGCAAGGTGATGTGCTCGGTGCCACCTGGTTTGGGCTGCGCACCGCGATTGGCCGACAGGTTGCCATCCCAGATCACCACCAGAACATCGGACTTGTTGAGCAGGTAATCACCCAGGTTGCAGTAGGCCTGCTGGCGCTCGCTCTCTTGCGGCAGTTCCAGTACCGGCAGGCCGAGCGCCTTAAGCTCTGCGTGGAGCGCATCGAACGCCTCTAGCGCTGCGCCGTGGAAGTCTTCGCGGTAGTGCGTCAGCGGCATCGGAAACATCGTTACCGGCTCTACCGGCAAGCCTTCCTTTCGCAGCGCCAGGGCGGTTCTGGCGATCAGTTGATCGGCCCCTTCGGCAAGCCCGGTGATCACCCGCAGGGCAAGGTCGGGGTACTGCCGGCGCAATGACGCAATCAGCTCACGGAACTGACGTTCGATGCGCGCAGCGTCCTGGGCGAGAACGTCGCGATGCCCGCTGACACCGATGACGATGGAAAGGGGCTGGCTCATACCTGTGGATTCACTCATCAACCGGAGAGCATCCGGCGCACTGGGGCTACTGCCTAAGCTCGACATGACATCAATGTGCCTTTACTCAAAGAGCGCCAGCATATCGAGGTGAGATAAGGATTAGGAGGCGTACATGGACATTATTATGAAAAACTTTCCGATTATTGCGTGGCAGCTCCAATTCAGCTTTAAATGTTACTTGATATTGATTGGCCATTATCGGCTTCGAGCTCGCTCACGGACGTCTTCATGCAAAATGACAGCAGCACAGTCAGGGAAATCAGGGTCTTCCTTTCCTCAACCTTCAAGGATATGCAGGCCGAGCGACACTACCTGCTGACACGGGTATTTCCCGAAGTGCGTGAGGCGTGTGAAAGCCGAGGCGTGGGGTTTACTGAAATTGACCTGCGCTGGGGCATCACCGAGCAGGAAGCTGAAAAAGGCACAACCGTCGCAGTCTGCCTGAAAGAAATCGACCGCTGCCGTGAATTCCCACCGTTCTTTATCGGCTTTCTGGGCGAGCGCTATGGCTGGGTTCCAGACCAGGCGATGCTAAATGACTACCTGCAGGGTAAGGAGCTCAGCGAGTACGTCGGCACGATCCAGACGGCGCTGGACAAGAACATCAGCGTGACCGAGCTTGAGTTCGACTACGCGCTTGAGGGGCAACAGCAGGGCCGTGCCGAAGCGCTGTTCTATTTGCGTAGCACAGCACTGACCAGTGAGCTGTACAGTCAGTCTGGCGGCGCGCAGGCCACCGATTTTTATGACCCGGGCCATGGCAAACTTGAGGTGCTCAAGCACAAGCTGCGCGCTTCAGGCGTCATCGAAATCGATAACTACGAATCGGTTGAAGCCTTTGGCGAGTCGGTAAAGGCTCAATTGCTGCAGGAGTTGGACCGCCGCTATCCGGAAAAGCAGGGCGCCCTGGCTTTGCTGCGCCTGCCGCATGAGAACTTTGCCAGTACGCGGCTGAAATTTTATGTGCCGCCAACAGGGTCTTGCGAGGCGGTATTGGGCTATTGCCGTAGCCGGCTGAGTGGCAAAGAAAAACGACCTGCGCTGATTATCGGTGAGCCGGGAGCGGGCAAAAGTGCCTTGATGGCTTATCTGGCGCGCAACCTGCCGCGCCAGCCACTGCTTGCAGGCGCCAGGGTCCTCGACTTTCACGTCGGTGCCGATGGTAAACGGGGTATTGATCAGTGGCTTGACGACATTCAGGTGTTGCTTGAAGGCCGCGTGACGCCAGAGCAAGCATTGACGCAAGTGCCTTCTGGAAACGAAAAGTGGCAGGCCCTGGTCCAGCTGCTGTCGCGCAGCGTCGCCACGGCGCAAGGCAAGCCGCTTATCCTGCTCCTGGATGGTATCGAGCGCTTCGATAACCCAAGCCAGGTGTTGCGGCAGTTCCAGAAGCTGTCCTTGCCTGACCAGGTCATCATCATTCTGTCGGCGACACCGAGCCTGGATGCAGGCGAGGAAGCGGTCTGGCGCTATGGGCTTGAGCGCGCGGATGCTGCGCTGCTGCGCAAAATGATCGATACCTACACCCTCAACTACCGCAAGCGTTTACCGGACACGCTGGTCAACCAGCTGATCCAGGCGCCAGCAATGACCTTGCCGGTGTACTTGCGGGTTGTCCTCGAACAAATGCGTGTTCGTTCGGCCCATGAAACGCTTGAGAAAGATATTCAGGTGTTGCTCAGTCATGCGGATGTTGGAAGCCTGTTCCGCTCGATGCTCACAGCTTGGGACCTTGACCTCAGCACGGCAAACCATCCGCAGATCGTGACCCGGGCGGCACAGTACCTGTGCGCGTCGCGGGCGGGGCTTTCCGAGCGCCAACTTGCCTTGCTGCTGGCAAGCGACAACGATGCGCCCGAAGGCGATAGCGGGCAGAAACGCGCTCCGCAGCTGCTCATGAGTCGTGTGCTGTCGGTTTTGCGTCCTTACCTGGTGCGCTATGAGGGGCGTGAGCAACTGATGCATTCGTCGTTGCAGTCTGCCGTCATGCAGGGTGCAGATGAAATCCTTATTCGCCAGGAAATCATTCACATCGTGGGATGGGCGAGCAATGGCCAGGATCCATCGCTGAGTAATGCGTTGGGCAGCTTCACCCCGCTGGTCATCGCCGAGCGCATTTTCCAGGCCTGTGAGCTGCTTGCCCTGGATTCTGAAGACGCCGTGGCCTTGGACACGCTGCGTTGGGATCTGCAAAAGCCGCTTTGCGTCGTGGCCTGCTACCAGTCTGCTCCGGCAACCTTGATGCAAGCCTTCGCCACGCTCGGCGCTCAACAGGCAGAGCCTGCTCAAGCGATAGCGAGTATCACCGCCGCCTGGAAAGCCTGCTCGCGGCTCTGGTTTCCGCTGGCGGTCGAGGATCTGGCGGTTTGCAACCAGGTTACCCACCAGTTCATCGACCTTTCGTACAACGCACTGTGCGAAGCCTGGTGCGCATTTGTTGCCGAACTGATTGCCGGCCGCTTTGACAACAACCTCACGCTACAGGCGCGTAATAACGCCAACCTGGCCGCGATGTACATTGCCAGTCGACGCCCGGAAAAGGCGGAACACCTTCAACGGCAGGTGTTGGCGCAGTTTGAAGCCGCGTTCGGCAAGGACCATCCAGAAGTCGGCAAGGTGTTGGCGGTCATCGCGCTTGCCCGCTATCAGCAAGGTGATCTTGCAGAGGCGGCGAGCCTCGGGAGCAAAGCTTACAAGATCCAGTTGGCGGCTTATCCGCACGGCAATCGAGACCTGGTACAGATCCTCAGCAACCTCGGTTTGATCTACAGGGAACTGGGAAAACTCGACGCGGCAGAAGCAATGCTGCTCGAGGGTTTCAAAATGGCGGCCAAGGTTTTCGACGCGTTCGACATCGACTTCATTACCCTGACGGTCGTTCTGGCGGACACCTACTGCGATAAACAGGACTACATCCGCGCTCGCGCATTCGCTGCCAAAGCGCTGGAAGCTGCTGGAGACTCGCTACCCAGCTGGCATCCGACCCACATCCATGCGCTAGTGACCTATGCGAACGTGTGCGCGGGTCTGGACCAGGTCAAGGATGCCACTGAGGCCTACCAGATCGCGTACGCAATCTTTGTTGATACGGCGCCCGATGACCATCAACAGCTCTACACGCTGGAGTGCAACCTGGGGCAATTGTTGCTCAAGCAAGGCATGCTGGTTGAAGCGCAAGAAGTGCTGGGCAATGCCGTCGAGCGCAGTCGACACTTTCCTGCAGCGACCGGCGACGGCAGTAGCGCCCAGGAGATGTTCAACCAGTGCCTTACGTTCAGGTTGGACCAACAGCACCTTGAGGCTGAGCTGGCACACCGTCGGCTCATGGCCAGAGACCCGGCTACACGCTGCGGCCTGGTGATGTACCTGAACAATCTGGCCGTGGAATATAAAGACAGTGGCCAGTTCTTGATGGCGGAACAGTGCTTCCTGGAAGCCCTGGACATCGCCAAAGACCTGAGTGAGATAGACACGGCTGACCGGGCCATCGTGTTCAATGGCCTGGCGGCTTTGCGTGAAGAACAGAACCGCCTGGAGGAGGCCGAGCAGCTGTTTGTGCAAGTGTTGTATTTGCGTGAATCGGCATTTGCCGGCAACGATCAGCGCATCGCTCATTCTTGCTACCGGCTCGGCTCGGTCTACTTCAAGCAAGAGCGCTATGAGGAGGCAGAGGCCTATCTGGCGCGTGGTGTCGCAACCTTCAGAAGCGTCAGAAAGGCAGATGTCCGGGCGTTCGCCGACTGCCTGAGCGTGTACGGCATGGTGCTGAAAAGAGTGGCCCGATTGGAGAACGCTCGCGCGCAGATGAAGGAGGCAATTGCGCTGTACAAGAAGTGTGGGCATGCGGCGGCCTCAATGATTACTGGGCTTTCGCGCGAGATTCACGAGATCAACATGCAACTTGGCGATGCCGGTGCAGTAGCCGGCGTTGGCGCGACACCGAACTGGTGGAAACCCTGGACCTGGTAATCGAGCCTCACAACGTAGAGTGTGATGCGTAGCGCTCAGCCACCTACCAGATAGGTTCCAAGCGGAGTCTGATGTCTGGGCTCGGCATGCGGCGGTGTACCCGAAGCCCGGGCCCGCTGCGCCGCCTGGATCAGTTGCATGTTGCGGTTGCGTAGCTGGACGTTGCGCCCAACCCGCAGGTTGGAGCGCGCCGCCAGTGTTTCAGCCTGCTGGTACTCGCCCTGTTGAAGGCGCAGTACACCGAGGTAATGCAGCGTTGCAGGATTGTTCGGCTGGATATGCAGCGCACGCTCCAGCGTGGCAGCGGCCTGGTCCAGCTGGCCATCGGCATACTGCTGCGAGGCGGTTTCAATCAGGGTGGTTGATGCGTTGTTGCTGTGCGCGGAGGCTCTGCGTTCGGCTGCAACCGAGCCTAGCGATGCGGCTGCGCAAAACGCCAGGACAAGACCTGGCAGAAGACTCTTGGTGGGCATCAGGAGGACTCGGCTGCAACGCTGTTCGGCTGGGGTGGGTTCGGGCGCTTTATAGACTAGGCCCGTGATCTGAAGTTCCCGCTGCTACAGCCCCGAAACCGTTGATGCGTCGTCAGTTCAATACGATGATCTTCGACACCAGCTCCGCACTGTTCTTCGCCTGCAATTTCTTCATCAACCGCGCCCGGTGCACCTCCACCGTGCGGTGCGAGATGTCCAGCTTGCGCCCGATCTCCTTGCACGTCAGGCCGTTGACGATATGCGCCGAGATCTCGCGCTCCCTGGGCGTGAGGTTGACCGTGGGCCGGAATACCCGGTCCATGCGCTCGAAGTGCCACACCATCAACTGAAACGGGTCTTCCGGGGTCAGGGTGTAGCCGTTGGCCCGCGCCCAGAACACTTCGCCGCTGCGGTGCTGCATGAAGCGTTCATCCGAGTAGGCACCGTTCTTGGCATGGCGCAGCCAGCTCAGGCTGCGTTCGCCGATGATGTTGAAGTCGGCCTGTGAGGGGTAGAGCTTGAGGATCAGTTCGCCCAGCAGGTCGTCGCGCTGGTAGCCGAACAGGCTCTGGAAGGCTTCGTTGAGGTCGAGCATGCGGCGGTTGCCGGTGATCACTTGCGATGCAGGCGATACCTGGAAGGCCAGGCGTTCAAGGTCTTGTAGTTGTCGGGCTGGGTCGGTCATGGCGCAGGCCTCCCGCGTGCTGATGATGTGTTGCCTCGCAGTATCCATCACTCGGGCTACTCATCCCTATACGTAGTTGCACGAATAGCGAGGGCTTCGGGGTTGGGGCCATTGTAAGGAACGCCTGTTCAACCAGAAGGATAAAAACCATGGCTACCGACTCCGTCAGCATCGTCGCCGCCGCGCATTCGCGCTTTGGCCGCTTGACCGATGCCACCCTGGAAGACCTGATTGTCGATGTTACCCGCGCCGCACTGATCGATGCGGATGTAGCCGCGTCGGAAATCGATGCGCTGTTTCTCGGGCAGTTCAACTCGGGGCTGGTGCCGGACGGTTTTCCGGCGTCGTTGATGCTGCAGGCCGATCCCGCCTTGCGCTTCAAACCGGCCACCCGCTGCGAGAATGCCTGTGCTTCAGGCTCGGCGGCGATTCAGGCGGGGATCAATGCGATTTTGTCCGGCAGTGCGGAGCTGGTGCTGGTGGTCGGGGCGGAGAAGATGACTTCCAACTCCACCGCACAAGTGACCAAGGCTTTGGCCGGGGCCGGGTATCAGCATGATGCCGAAGAAGCCGGACTGAGTTTTCCGCAGTTGTTCGGGCTGGCGGCCGCGCAGTACGAGCAGCTGTACCAGAGCCCGCTGTCGGCCATGGCCGCGATTGCCGCGAAGAACCACGCCAATGCCATGGCCAACCCCTTGGCGCAGATGCACAAGGCGATGAGTTTCGAGCACTGCAATACGGTGTCCGAGAGCAACCCCTATATCGCCAAGCCACTGCGGTTGACCGACTGTTCGCTGGTTACCGATGGCGCGGCGGCGATTGTGCTGGCGTCGGCCAAGCGCGCCGGCCAGTTCCGTCGTGAAGTGGCGATCAAGGGCATGGTCCAGGTCAACGATTTTCTGCCGCTGTCGCAGCGTAACCTGCTGGCTTTTGAAGGGCCGCAGCGGGCGATCCAGTCTGCCTTGGGCAAGGCTCAAGTGACGCTGGATGACCTGAGTTTTGCCGAAGTGCATGACTGCTTCACCATCGCCGAGTTGCTGATTTATGAGGCCATGGGCCTGGCGCCGCAAGGGCAGGGGCATCGTGCGCTGGAGGAGGGGATTGTTCAGCACGGCGGCAAGTTGCCGGTGAACCTCTCCGGCGGGCTCAAAGCCAAAGGACATCCGGTGGGCGCGACCGGGGTGTCGATGCATGCCCTGGCGTTCGGCCAACTGACCGGCAACCCGATCGGGCTGGCAGCGCCGAATGCCGAATTCGGGCTGCTGTTCAACATGGGCGGCATGGCGGTGGCCAACTACGCCTCGGTGCTTCAGGCGCGGAGGGCGTAAGTTTGAATATTGCCAACTGGTTGCAAGCCGCCGCCCAGCGCTGGCCTGAACGCCCGGCGCTGTTTACCGGGCAACAGCAGATTGCCGACTACCAGACCTTCGCCGCCAACGTGCGTGGCCTGGCCTATCAACTGATTCACGAGCACGCAGTGGAGCCGGGTGATCGCGTGGCGCTGTTCATGAAGAACTGCTGCGAGTACCTGGAACTTATGTATGCCGTGTGGTGGATCGGTGCCGTGGCGGTGCCGATCAACTGCAAGCTGCACCGCAGTGAGGCCAACTGGATTGTCGATAACGCCCAGGCACGGCTGGTGTTCACCGATGACGGCCAGGTGTTTGCCCCCGGCGAGCTGGCTGACGACTGCCGCGAGCTGGCCGGCCTTGGGCGAGTGCTGGAGCCTGTCGCTGACGCACTGGCAACACCGTACACCTGCAACGCCGATCACCTGGCCTGGCTGTTCTATACCTCCGGCACCACCGGGCGCTCCAAGGGGGTGATGCTGTCCCACGGCAACCTGGTGGCGATGTCGTTGTGTTATCCGCTGGATGTCGATGCGCTCAGCGGCAACGAGGCGGTGCTGTACGCCGCGCCAATGTCCCATGGCGCCGGGCTGTACAACTTCATTCATGTGCGTTGCGGCGCTCGCCATGTGGTGCCGGAGTCGCGTGGCTTCAAGGCTGAGGAAGTGTTCGAGCTTGCCACCCGGCTCGGTGATGTCTCGCTGTTCGCTGCGCCGACCATGGTCAAGCGCATGGTCGAGCAGGCGCGGGTGACGGGGTATGCCGGTGAGGGGATCAAGACCATTGTCTACGGCGGTGCGCCGATGTACCTGGCGGATCTGCAGGACGCCGTGGACACCTTCGGCCCGCGTCTGGTGCAGGTCTACGGTCAGGGTGAGAGCCCGATGACCATCAGCGCCTTGCCGCGTGAAGTGATTGCCGATCGTCAGCGCGCGGACTGGACACATATCGCCTCTTCGGTGGGGCTGGCGCATTCCGCTGTGGACGTGCGCGTGCTCGATGCCGAACGGCGTCCGTTGGCCGTCGGGCAGCCCGGCCAGATTGCCGTGCGCGGCCCGACGGTGATGCACGGCTACTGGCGTAACGAAGCGGCCAGCCGCGAGGCGTTGGTCGATGGCTGGCTGCTCACCGGCGACATCGGCTACCTCGATGATCAGGGCTACCTGACCCTGACCGACCGCTGCAAAGACGTGATCATCTCCGGTGGCAGCAACGTGTACCCGCGCGAGGTGGAAGAGGTGCTGGCCCTGCACCCCGAAGTGTTCGAAGTGTGTGTGGTCGGCGAGGCCGATGCCGAGTGGGGCGAGTCGGTGGTGGCCTTTGTGGTTGCCCGTGGCGACAGCCTGCTCGATGAGCGTGCGCTGACGGCCTGGTTCCTCGAACGCATGGCCTCGTTCAAGAAACCGAAGAAGTATGTGTTCCTCGCCGAGCTGCCGAAAAACAGTTACGGCAAGGTCCTCAAGACCGAACTGCGTCACTGGCTCAAGGAGGCCGCAAGCACTGCCGCTGTTCCGTGAAGCGCGTCCCCAGGACTGTTTTCCATCAATAAGAACAAGACAGGAATACTGCTATGGCAACTCATCAGCACAACCCGGCCCGGCAACGGCGGCGCGCGTTTATCGGCGCAACGTCCGGGCACCTTATCGAATGGTACGACTATGGCGTGTACGGCTTTCTGGCGGTGTATATCGGCCAGGCGTTCTTCGTCTCCGATGACCCGACCACCAGCCTGCTCAGCAGCTTTGCCGCGTTTGCCTTGAGCTTCTTCATCCGCCCCCTCGGCGGGCTGTTCTTCGGGCCATTGGCCGACAAGATCGGCCGGCGCAAAACCCTGATCACCGTACTGGTGATGATGGCGGGGTCTACCTGCCTGTTGGGCATGCTGCCGACCTATGCCTCCATCGGCATCGCAGCGCCGATCCTGCTGGTGTTGATTCGCTGTGTGCAGGGCTTCTCTGCCGGTGGCGAGATAGGCACCATCACCAGTTTTATTTCCGAGTATGCAGGGCCGGGGCGGCGGGGCTTTTCCACCTGCTGGCTGATGGTTACCGCAGTACTCGGGCTGGTGCTCGGCGGCGTGGTTGCCAATGGCATGACCTGGGCGCTGGGTGCCGAGATGATGCAGGACTGGGGCTGGCGCATTCCGTTCCTGGTCGCCGGGCCCATGGGCCTGATCTCCATGTACATCCGCCTCAAGCTCGAAGACAGCCCGGAGTTTCTCGCCCTGCAGAAAGCCGGGGAAACCTCCAAGGCGCCATTGCGTGAAGTCTGGCAGTGGAAGCGCGCGATTGCCCTGGTGTTTTTCATCATCACCCTGCACAGCTCGATCTTCTATCTGGTGCTGACCTTCGCCTCGACCTACATGTCGCGCATCCTCAAGTTCGACAGTGGCACCACGCTGCTCTACGTGTTTATCGCCAGTCTTTCGGCGGCATTCGTCATGCCCTTTGGCGGGATGTTCACCGACCGCTACGGGCGCAAACCCTTCCTGATGGTGGTGGGGGGGGTGGCGACGCTGGCGATGTACTGGTTCTTCAAGGCGGCACCGACTGCCACGCCGGCTTCGTTCTTCTGGCCGCTGATGGCGGTGGCGATTCTGTTCGGGCTGTACGCGTCGTCTACCTACGCGACCATGAGTGAGCTGTTGCCTACACGTATTCGCTCTACCGGGATTGCCGTGGCGTACAACATTCCGGTGGCGGTGTTTGGCGGCAGTGCGCCGTTGATTTCGACCTGGCTGATTCAGCAGACGGGGGATATTACCTCGCCGTGGTACTTCTACATCGGTACCGGGATTGTGTCGCTGATTGCCTTGGTGGTGTTGCGCAAGGAGGATTTTGTGGCGTGTCACAGCGCGGCAGAACCGCAGTCGGCGCAGGTCGACCTGAAGTTGGCAGGCAACGCGCTGTAGCCACTGTACATGTGGGCTTGCCCCGCGATGGGCCAAACCATCGCATTGTGGGCAAGCCCTTCATCACATCCTCTGAGTCCGAACTTTTACCCCTTGAGCCTGATACGGGTATCGCTTTGGAAACACTTTTCGGAAACGCCTGACATACCCGGCTACCACCCACCCCATAACCTGCGCGTTCCGCACACTTTGGAGAGGGAATTTCAGTGGCTACAGGGCATTTCATTCGTTTGGGCGACAAAACCACCTGCGGTGGCACAGTGTTGGAAGCAGACCAACGCGTCGTCATGTTTGGCCGCGACCATGTGCGCGAGGGCGACCGGGTTACCTGTGGCAAGGATGGCAGTGTTTACCGAATCGTCGGCGGCATTTCGTACATTGAAAGTCACGGCAGACGTGTAGCGGGTAGCCTGGACAGCATCAGCAGTTGCCCTTGCCAGGCCAGGCTGATTCCTTCCCTGGACAGCGCGACCTACCAGTCGGAGAAGGCTGCCCCCAAGACCGCACATGCCCCCTCACCAGGTGTGACGGCGATGCCACTCGCAGCACGCCCGTCGGGCGCCGCCCCTGCGCCCGTGGTCGACAGTCCGTTGGAAGAAGAGGAGGAAGAAGAGGAGCTGGAGGAGGTTGGCATTGCCCTGCGCCTGGGGCTGTTCTTCGACGGCACCGGCAACAACCAGGCCAACAGCGCCGCCACCGCCGATTGCTATGCCGCCAGTGTTGGCCTGACGACGGAAACCGCCGAGGACATTCGCCAGCACTGCGCTGCCTTTGGTTTTGATGGTGATGGCAACTCGCCGGATAACAGTTATGGCAATGACGTTAGTAATGTTGCACGTCTCTACAACCTTTATCCGGACCAGGCCGAGGAGCAACTGCCGCCAGGAGCCGAGGAGGCCTATATACCGGTATATATCGAAGGTATCGGGACTAGCAGCGGGCAGGGTGACTCGCTCTACAGTCAGGGCACCGGGCAGGGGGACACTGGTGTTGTTGCACGGGTTAAGCAGATGCCCACGCTGGTACTGAAGCAAATACGATTGCTACAAGATAGTAACCCCGGCTTAAAAATTCGTCGGGTCGAGGTGGATCTGTTTGGCTTCAGCCGAGGGGCGGCAGCGGCGCGGCACTGTGCCAATGACCTGCTCAAAGGGCCGGGCAGTTTTCTGGCCCGTTCATTGCCTGCGGGCTCGCCGTTGCTGGTGAGCGATTTTGCCTGGCGCCATCGCAGTGACTTTGTCCTCAACTTCATAGGGTTGTTCGACACGGTAGCGGGCATCGTCTCGCTACGTGATCGCGACTTCAGCCCGCACAATGCTGTCAATCCTGGGCTCAACCTAAGGCTCGCGCCGGGCATCGCCCGCAAGGTGGTTCATCTGGTAGCCGACAATGAGTACCGCCACAACTTCTCCCTGACCCAGACTGAACAGGACATCATGCTCCCCGGCTGTCATTCGGACATCGGCGGCGGCTACTTGCCGTTGTCCCGCGAGAAGCTGCTCCTGAGCAAGCCCGACAGCAGCGTGGAATTCAACAGCCTTCCCAATGAGCGCTCCGCGGCCTACGCGCGCACCAAGCAACGCTTCAGTCATGAGTCACGCCACTGGCTGGCCTATGTACCGCCTGAGGGACTCGACATCGTCACCTGGTCGGTGCAGACCCAGCAGCGTAAACGTGATACCCAGGCCGAAAAACGTGTATACGCCGCGATCGTCAGTCAGCGCCAGGTGCGCAACGAGTTGTCGCTGGTATACCTGCGTATCATGCGTGAATGGGGGGTACGCGCCGGCGTGGCGTTTGACGAAATCAACGATCGGTTACCCGAATTATTTTTGCCCAGCGAACTGCAACCCATCGCCGCCAAATTGCAGGCCTTTGCCCTGGGTGAGCCCTACGCCTCCCTGACCAGCGAAGAAGTCTCACTGTTACGCCGTCGCTACATCCACCTCTCGGCCCACTGGAATGCGGCCAAGGGCTGGAACAACAGCGCTCTGGATGTCGTATTCATAAACCGTCCGGCCGCAGGGATGCAACGCATGGAGCACCCCAATGAGTAAGCCCAGGGCACTGCTCTTGGTGGGGGTGATGTTTTGGTTGAGCGGTTGCGCCAACAGTCCCCACCGCCTGCCTTACGACTCGTGGCGATTAGGCCTGTTTGCGCCCAACTACATGGAAGTGTGGATCGAAACCGCTGATGCGGTGGACGTACAGGATCGGGCCTTTCGTCGCGCCATGAGTGGTCTCGCTGCAATCAATACCCCGAAAAACATCAAAGGCAATCCTCGAGGCTGGCCGCAGCGGCCAGGGGCAGGAAAGGGCAAGCAGGTACTGGGCGCGGATCTACCGCGCCTGATCTACGTGCGCTGGCAATCGCTGGTCGAGCCGCAAACCTATGAGGCGTACATCATCATCCCCGAGGCCACCCGGCAGGCGATGCTCAAGGGCGAAAAAACATTCTGCCAAGCCGACGCCAAGTGGATCACTGGCTATCGCGATGTGCTGACCGTCGGCCTGGCACCGGGTGGGGTTACCAGGGTTTGGCTCATGGGCGCTTGTTTGGCGCCAATTGATGTAGCTCGAGTGCAGGGCACCGTCGTGAAGAAAGGTCCCTACGGAGGCAAGGCAAGCGGCTATTACCGACCACCGAACGAAGCATCAAGAGCTTACATCGAGAAGTACGGAGTTCCCTATGGATCTTGGTGAACTTAGCTTCAGAAACTACAAAGTCATGAAATACATATGGGCGCTGCTTTTTTGGGCGCTTGCTAGTAGTAGCTGCTTGGCGAGTGAATCTTCAAATCAGGAAACGTTGGCGGGTGTCTACTTCTTGGAGGGCGTCATGGAAATGGGGTCAACGCTCAAGTTGGAGAAAAATGGCGAGTTCAAAGCCCACGTAGCTTATGGCGCGGCTGATGGGTTTGCACAGGGAACCTGGAAGCGAAATGGCGACAAAGTTCATCTGTCCCCAAGCGAAATGTCCGGTTTGGGAGAGCTGTTTAAAGGATGGACACTACTTGAAATAGACGGCGCTTGTTTGCGTATTGCCCCGAAAGATGAAGGCGGGTGTTATCGGCGTGAGGTCAAGCTACCCTACGACTCGTGGCGATTAGGTTTCGGTACGCCCGATTATATGGAGGTGTGGATAGAGACTGCCGATGCAGTGGACGTACGGGATCGCGCGTTTCGCCGTGCCATGAGCGGCATTGCCTCAACCCAAAGCCGAAAGAATCTGAAGGGTAATCCACGAGGTTGGCCGCAACGTCCGGGAGCCGGTGCGGGCAAGCAGGTGTTGGGCGCTGACCTACCACGCCTGATCTACGTGCGTTGGCAATCGCTAGCTGAACCGCAAACCTATGAGGCCTACATCGTTATCCCCGAATCTACTCGGCGGGCGATGCTCAAGGGCGAGAAGACTTACTGCGCATTTGATGACAAATGGATCACTGGCTATCGCGATATGCTGACCGTCGGCCTGGCACCGGGTGGGGTTACCAGGGTTTGGCTCATGGGCGCTTGTTTGGCGCCAATTGATGTAGCTCGAGTGCAGGGCACCGTCGTGAAGAAAGGCCCCTACGGAGGCAAGGCAAGCGGCTATTACCGACCACCGAACGAAGCATCAAGAGCCTACATCGAGAAATACGGGATTCCCTATGACTCTTGGTAAGGCCTCCAGCTTTGTGAGTTCCAACAGAGCCCTTCTACAGGGCAAGGCGAGTGATGTCCTTGCCCTGGAAAAAACACAATGCGCTCAGCGAATCGCCACCGGATTCACATTCACCTGGGTCGACCCTTTGTACAACGGCTGGCCCAATACAAACAGGAACTCGAAAGCCTTGTCCTGCACCAACGCTCGCGTATCGATCAGCTCCAGGTTGTAGATCCCGCGCTTGGCCAGCATGAACTGATTCACCGGGAACTCTTCTCCCGACGGATTCGGGTACACCTCCGACGCCCAGGTATCACCGCCAAAGGCAACAATCCCCTGATCGGCCAGCCACTGCGCCGCCGGCATATCGATGCCCGGCTCGGTGGCAAGGAACTGCTGATTGTCTTTGCCAATCAACTCCAGCCAACCGGTGTTGAACAGCACCACGTCGCCTTTGCGCAGGGTGATGCCTTGTTTGTTCAGCACCGCCTTGAGGTCATCGACGCTGAACACCGTGCCGCCCGGGACGATGGCTTTGCCGAAGTGCGCAGTCATGTCCAGGACCACACCGCGGGTGACCATGGGCGGGACTTTTTCGATGCCGAGTTTGCTTACCCCTTCGACGGTGACGAAGTCGGCGGCTTTATTGCCGTTGTAGTAGACGTTGTCGATACCGATATGGCCGATGCCGTTGAGCTGGGTGCCAACGCCGGTCCAGCCGTTGACCAGTTCGTCATTGAAGGTGAACTTGTTTTTGCCCAGGGTCTGCCCGGCCTGTTCGCCCGGCTGGATGTTGTAGAGATGGAAGCTGCGGTGGCGGAAGGCGGGCAGCTCTTTGCTGACGGCGACGCCCAGGGCGTAGGTCTTGCCGGTGGTGACCAGGCCGATGGCTTTTTTCACCCCCTCAGGGGTAAGCAGGTTGGCGGCGCCGATTTCGTCGTGGGCGCCGTAGGCGGAAGGGTACCAGTCGGCGGCAAGGGCCGTGTGGGCGGTGGCGGCGAGGGCGCTGGCGAGGAGCAGGGGCTTGAGGTGTTTCATCGGTCGTTCCTGAAAAAGGGTGGACCGATTCTGGACAAGGTGACGGAGGGGAAAAAGCGGCCTGGCAGACAATGAGTTTTGCCTGTGGGACACGGATCCAAGGGAGAGCAGCTGTACGGCTGATCGCGGGGCAAGCCCGCTCCCCCCCCCTTCCCCCCCATGGGAGAGGGTTTTCCCCCCGATCCGATCAATACAC
>NZ_JBMOWO010000060.1:0-7826 GCF_049310525.1 Pseudomonas sp. GZD-222 | reverse complement strand
GGTTCCGCACCCCCCCCCCCCTCCCCCCACACGTGTAGGCCCCACCCCCCCCCCGCGATACGATCAGTACACGCCACCACCACTGGTGGGCGGTGGCGCTGCGTCCTTGAAGTCGCCGGCCAGGGTCTGCAAGCCACGCATCAGCACCGTTGTGTCGACGCCAACAGCAACGAAGCGTGCACCCAGCTCAATGTAACGACGCGCCAGTTTCTGATCGGCACTGAGGATACCCGCCGCCTTGCCCGCCTTCTGAATCCGCACAATGGCATCCTCGATGGCAGCCTGCACCTCTGGGTGACCGGGGTTGCCGCGATGACCCATGGCAGCACTCAGGTCGGCCGGGCCGATGAACACGCCATCAACCCCTTCGACTGCCGCAATCTCATCCAGCCTGGCCAGGCCTTCGAGGTTTTCGATCTGCACCAGCAGACACATCTGTGCGTCAGCCTGGTCGAGGTAGCCGGGGATGCTGTTCCAGCGCGAGGCGCGGGCCAGGGCGCTGCCGACCCCACGCACACCACTCGGCGGGTAGTGAATGGCGCGCACCAGTTCACGGGCCTGCTCGGCGCTTTCGACCATCGGCACCAGCAAGGTCTGGGCGCCGATGTCGAGGATCTGCTTGATCAGCGCGGTATCGCCGATCACCGGGCGGATGATCGCTTGCGACGCGTAGGGCGCCACTGCCTGCAACTGACCGAGCAGGCCGCGCAGGTCGTTGGGCGCGTGTTCACCGTCGATCAGCAGCCAGTCGAAACCGGCATTGGCCGCCAGTTCTGCGCAATACGGGTCGGCCAGGCCCAGCCATAAGCCGATCTGCGCTTCGCCGGACTTCAGCCGTTGTTTGAAGGTGTTGATGGGCATATCCATAGCAGTGCTTCTCGCGAGTGGGCTCAGACGAAGCGGCAGGCGATGCTGCCGAGCATGTCGTAGTCGACGTGGAAGGTATCACCGGGATTGGCAGCGACCGGACGGGTGAAGGAGCCGCCGAGGATGATCTGCCCCGGCTCAAGGGTGACGTCGTAAGGCGCCAGTTTGTTCGCCAGCCACGCCACACCCTTGGCCGGGTGGTTGAGGACGGCGGCGGAAACCCCGGACTCTTCGATAACGCCATTGCGATAGAGCACCGCCGGCACCTTGCGCAGGTCGATCTCGGTCGGGCGTACAGCGCGACCGCCCATGACCACACCGGCGTTGGCGGCGTTGTCGGAAATGGTGTCGAACACCTTGCGGGTGGCCTTGGTGTTCGGCTCGACCTGCTGGATGCGCGCGTCGATGATTTCCAGCGCCGGGATCACCCATTCGGTGGCATCGAGCACGTCGAAGACCGTCACGTTCGGCCCTTTCAGCGGTTTTCCGAGGATGAACGCCAGCTCCACTTCCACGCGCGGGACGATGAAGCGCTCAAAGGGAATGTCGCTGCCTTCGTCGAACAGCATGTCATCGAGCAGGGCGCCGTAATCGGGTTCGGTGATGTTCGACGACACCTGCATGGCACGTGAGGTCAGGCCGATCTTGTGGCCGACCAGCTTGCGCCCGCTGTTGATCTTCGCGGCCACCCAGGCGCGCTGGATGGCGTAGGCGTCGTCGATGGTGATGGCGGGGTAGTCGAGGGAGAACTGGCGCACCTGTTCACGCGAACGCTCGGCGGCGTCGAGGCGGGCGGCGGCCTGTTGGATGAGAGTGGCGTCAAGCATGTGAAACCTCAGGAAGTCTTGTTGAACAGGGGGTGCAGGCTGCTGTGCTTGCCGTCGTAGACCTGGCCGGGGCTTTCGTCGATTTGCAGGGTGATGCCCAGCGGGCGCTGTTGCAGGAGGTCGTCGAGGAAGGCGCGCAGCACCGCGAGCAGGCTGTCGCCGACAGCTTTGTGCACGGCCGCGCTGCGCCCCGCGCCCATCCGCAGGTTGGCGTAGAGAAAGCCGTAGTCACCCTTGCCATCGGCCACCGCGCAGTGCGCTGCGGGGTAGGCCAGGACACGCGTGCCGCCGGTGGGGAACACCGCTTTGCCGCTTTCGTCACGCTGCTGCAGCATGCTGTCGGCCAGGGCCCGGCACAGGCCGGGCATATCGGCCTGCTGTTCGAGATCGGGGGTGTAGAGCAGTACCAGGTGAGGCATGGTGGTTATCCTGCATATTGATCAGCAACAGGGCCGCTCCCGCGTGGAAGCGGCACCTGTGCGAGGCGTTGGTCAGAGCCGGCTGCTGGAGACGATGCCGGACGGGTTGGACGCCTGGGCGGGCGGCAGGCTCGTGCCGTCCTGTGGCGTTACCGGGAACACGGCGTTGATTTGTCCGGTACCGGAGGCGGCGAAGTAGGGGGTCAATACCTCGACCTTGGCGTCGTACTTCGACCAGCCCAGCGCGCCGAGGAGCATGGCGGTGTCATGCATGAAGCCTTCGCCATGACCCTTGGCCGCGTACTCCGGGAGCATGGCGCAGAACGCATCCCACTCGGCGTTTTGCCACATCTGGATCACGCGCTCGTCGAGGTTCTGCAGGAACGGGCTCCAGATCTTGGTGGCGAATTCCGGCGCCTGGCCGTTCTGGGCGAAACGGTGCGACAGCGAGCCGCTGGCCAGGAACGCCACAGTGCCGTCGTAGTGTTCTTCCACCGCTTTGCGCATGGCCCAGCCGAGGCGGGCGCTGTCGTTCAGGTAATGGGAGGTGCACAGCGACGACACCGAGATCACCTTGAAATGCTGGTCGTCATTCATGTAGCGCATCGGTACCAGGGTGCCGTACTCCGGCGCCAGGGTGGTGGCATCGTGGGCCATGGTTTCCACCCCGAAGGCATTGCACGCCTCGGCGAGGATCTTGCCCAGCGCCGGGTTGCCGGGGAACTCGTACTCCATGTTGCTGATGAAGTGCGGCAGCTCGTTGCTGGTGTACAGGCCCTTGAAGTGCGGGCCGCAGTTGATGTGGTAGTTGGCGTTCACCAGCCAGTGGGTGTCGAACACGACAATGGTGTCCACGCCCAGCTCGCGGCAACGGCGGCTGATCTCGATATGGCCGTCGATGGCCGCTTTGCGAAAACCCTGACGCGGGCCAGGCAGTTCGGACAGGTACATCGACGGTACGTGGGTGACTTTGGCAGCCAGAGCAACTTTGCCCATGGTACTTCTCCTCGCGTGGCCCGCAGGGGCCTGATTCTTGTGATTGGTCTGCACGCAGGAAACTGGCGACCCTTACCGGGTTATAAACCCGGTCGGGTCACTCTTGCGAGCCGTACGTCACACGCCCCAGCGCGGGATGTGATGGCTGCCCATGGAAATGCACACGTTCTTGATTTCGGCGAACACTTCAAAACTGTATTCGCCGCCTTCACGACCGGTGCCCGAGCCTTTCACACCGCCGAATGGCTGACGCAGGTCGCGTACGTTCTGGCTGTTGATGAACACCATGCCGGCTTCGATGCCGCGGGCCAGGCGATGTGCCTTGCCGATGTCCTGGGTCCAGATGTACGAGGCCAGCCCGTATTCGGTGTCGTTGGCCAGGCGCAGGGCTTCGGCTTCGTCCTTGAATTTGATCAGGCACACCACCGGGCCGAAGATTTCTTCCTGGGCGATGCGCATCTTGTTGTCGACGTTGGCGAACACCGTCGGCTGGATGAACTGGCCTTTGGCCAAGTGCGCCGGCAGGTTGGCCGGGCGCTCCAGACCACCGGCGAGCAGGCTGGCGCCTTCTTCGATGCCGATCTTGATGTAGCCGGTGACCTTGTCGTAATGCGCCTGGGTGATCATCGAACCGACTTGGGTTTTCGGGTCGGTCGGGTCGCCGACAATCAGGCGTTTGGCACGGGCGGCGAATTCGGCGACGAACTGCTCGTAGACGGTTTCCTGGATGAAGATGCGGCTGCCGGCGGTGCAGCGTTCGCCGTTCAGCGAGAAGATGGTGAACAACGCGGCGTCGAGGGCGCGGTCAAGATCGGCGTCATCAAAGATCAGCACCGGCGACTTGCCGCCCAATTCCATCGAGTACTTTTTCAGGCCGGCGGTCTGCATGATCTTGCGGCCGGTGGCGGTGCCGCCGGTGAACGAGATGGCGCGCACATCCGGGTGGCGTACCAGCGCGTCACCAGCGGTGGCGCCGTAACCTTGCACCACGTTGAGCACGCCCGGTGGAATCCCCGCTTCCAGCGCCAGGCGCCCCAGTTCGTTGGCGGTCAGCGGCGACAGTTCGCTCATCTTCAGTACTGCGGTGTTGCCCAGCGCCAGGCACGGTGCGGTCTTCCAGGTGGCGGTCATGAACGGCACGTTCCATGGCGACACCAGGCCACACACACCAACCGGTTGATACAGGGTGTAGTTGAGCATCTGGTCGTCGACCGGATAGCTGTGGCCGTCCATGCGCGTGCACACTTCGGCGAAGAAGTCGAAGTTGTGCGAGGCCCGCGGGATCAGCACATTGCGGGTCTGGTGGATCGGCAGGCCGGTGTCGAGGGTTTCCAGTTCGGCCAGGTGCGGCACGTTCTGCTCGATCAGCTCGCCCAGTTTGCGCATCAGCTTGGCGCGTTCCTTGGCCGGGGTGTTGGCCCACTTCGGGAAGGCTTCCTTGGCGGCAGCTACGGCCAGGTTGATTTCCTCTGCGCCGCCGCTGGCCACTTCACCGATGGCTTCGCCGGTGGCCGGGTTGTAGTTGGTAAAGACGTCCTGGCTCTCGACTTCCTGACCGTTGATCCAATGCTTGATCATCTTGCTTGCCTCTGTTGTTCCGGGTTAGCCGCGGGCGGCAAAGAATTCGCTTTCGCTGACAATGCGGTTGACCAGGCGGCCAACGCCTTCTACTTCCACCACCACTTCATCGCCCGGAACCACGTCGGCCAGGCCCTCGGGCGTGCCGGTGGCGATCATGTCGCCCGGTTGCAGGGTCATGAAGCTGGAGAAGTATTCGATCAGGTAGGGGATGTCGAAGATCATGTCGGCGGTGCTGCCTTCCTGTTTCAGCTCGCCGTTGATCCAGGTGCGCAGCGTGAGCTGCGACGGGTCGGGCACATCGGCGGCGTCGACAATCCACGGGCCGACCGGGGTGGTGCAGTCGCGGTTCTTCACCCGCAGGTTGGGGCGGTAGTAGTTTTCCAGGTAGTCGCGGATGGCGTAGTCGTTGCACACCGTGTAGCCGGCCAGGTAACTCAGGGCATCCTCGCGCTTGACGTTGCGCGCCGGCTTGCCGATCACCGCCACCAGTTCGCACTCGTAGTGCATGTACTTGACGTGGTCCGGGCGCCAGGTGACCTGGTTGTGACCGGTGTAGGTGCCGGGCGACTTGATGAACGCCAGCGGTTCGGTCGGCGCCTTGAAGGCCAGTTCGGCGGCGTGGTCGGCGTAGTTCAGGCCGAGGGCGAACATGCTGCCTTCGGCAGGCGGCAGCCATTGCACGGCGTGTTCAGCGAGCAGGCGGCCGTCTGCCAGGCGCACGGCGTTGTCGGCTTCAACGGTAACGTGGTGAACCTGGTTCTCGTAGCGGATGCGGGCGTGTTTCATGGTTGTCTCCTTATTCCGCCACAACGGTGTTGGTCAGGCGGCCCAGGCCGCTGATTTCGACCACGACCTGGTCGCCCGGCTGCACATCGACGCGGCCTTCCGGGGTGCCGGTGATCAGCACGTCACCGGCGTGCAGGGTCATGAACTCGCTGAGCTCGGCGATCAGCTGAGGGATGCTGCGCACGAAGTTGGCGGTGGTGTTTTCCTGGCGCACCTGGCCGTTGACCAGCAAGGTCAGGGTCAGGTTGTGCGGGTCGGCCACTTCGCTCACGGCCACCACTTCGCGGCTTAGCGCGCAGAAGCCGTCACGGCATTTGGCTTTCACCGCAGGGCGGTAGTAGCTGTCTTCCGGCAGGCTGAACTCGTTGACGATCAGGTAGCCGGCAACGTAGTCGAAGGCCTGCTCGGCGCTGACGCGGCTGGCGTCTTTGCCAATAACCACGCCCAGTGCCGGGCCGGGCTGCAAGCGCTCGCCGCTTGGCGCGACTACCGGCTGGCCATCGCCGTTACGGGTGTTCGGGGTCTTGATGAACAGCACCGGTTTCACCGGTGGTTGCTGATAGGGCGGCTGATTGAACTCGGCCAGACGGCTTTGCAGCAGGCCTTGGTAGTTCAAGGCAATGCCGAACAGGCTGCCGGTGGCGATTTCGCTGGTGGCGCGACGCATGCTTCACTCCTGGATCGGGCTGGGCAGTCCCCAGTTGATAGCGGTGACGATGCTCTGTAGGGAGGGCAATCGCCGGTAAATTGTTAACATGCTAATGTTATAATTAATATGTTAACGATGGTCAAGTCATGGATCCCCTCACATGACTCGAGAACGCCGGTTTGCGTCGGCTCAACGTTGTTGCTTAAATCGTTCAGTGTTTTCTTTATTTGGCCGGAGCGCCGTTTCCCCTATGCCTGTACCTCGTCCCTCACTGACATTGACCCTGCTGCAGGCCCGCGAAGCGGCCATGGGGTTTTTTCGTCCATCGCTCAATCAGCACGGCCTGACCGAGCAGCAATGGCGGATCATCCGCATCCTGCGCCAGAACGGTGAGCTGGAGAGCTATCAACTGGCCGAGCAGGCCTGCATCCTCAAGCCGAGCATGACCGGTGTGTTGACGCGCATGGAGCGTGACGGCCTGGTGCGCCGCTGGCGTTCGCCGCAGGACCAGCGCCGCGTGCATGTGGGCCTGACGGAGAAGGGCCAGCAGTGCTTCGTGTCGATGAGCGAGGATATGGAGCGCAATTACCAGCGCATCCTCGAGCAGTTCGGCGAAGACAAACTGCAGCAGTTGCTTGGCTTGCTCAATGAGTTGAAGCAGATCAAGTACTGACCGCCAACCCTGAGTGAGTAGTGCTGATGGCAGTACGGCCGCCCATCCCCAACATCCATATCGGCCAGGCCTACGATCAGCGCTATGCCGATGCCCAGGTGCACTACGAGGCGCTGGGCAAGCTGGCGGATTTCTTCGGCCGCAATATGCCGGTGCACCGCCATGACCGTTTTTTCCAGGTGCATTACGTCAAGAGCGGCACGGTGCGGGTGTACCTCGATGACCAGCGCTACCTGCAGGAAGGGCCGATGTTCTTCCTCACGCCGCCGACCATTCCTCATGCCTTTGTCACCGATGCGCACAGTGACGGCCATGTGCTGACGGTCAGTCAGCAGTTGGTCTGGCCGCTGCTGGAAGACAGTGTCGGTCTGGCCGCTGGCGCACGCATTGCACCGATCTGTGTGGCGGTGGGCGATCTCGATGAGATGTATGCCGAGGAGGTGGCGCGTCTGAATCTGTTGTTCGATCAGTTGCGCAGTGAATTCGCCGGCAGCCAGCCCGGGCGCGCCTTGAGCCTGGAAGCGCTGACGCGGCTGATTTTCATCAGCCTGCTGCGCTTGTCGGCGCGCTCGTTGACGGCGCAGTCGTCACGCAGCGAAGACCTGCACATTTTCCAGCGCTTCAATCTGCACATCGAGGCGCATTACCTCGAGCATTTGCCGCTGAGCCGTTATGCGCAATTGTTGGGGGTGACCGAGGCGCGCCTGAATGATGTCTGCCGGCGGATTGCCGATATGCCGTCCAAACGCCTGGTGTTCGAGCGGCTGATGCAGGAGGCCAAGCGCCTGTTGCTGTTTACCGGCAGTACGGTGAACGAGATCTGCTACCAGCTGGGGTTCAAGGACCCGGCGTATTTCAGCCGGTTTTTTACCCGTCACGCCGGGGTGCCGCCGGGGGAATACCGGCTGCGTAGCCGCGCCAGTTAAAGAATACTCACCCACCCGGTGGGAGCGGGGGGGGGGGGGGGGGGGGGGGGGGGGGGGGGGGGGGAGGTGGGGGGGGGGGGGGGGGGGGCAGGGGGTGGGGAA
>NZ_JBMOWO010000059.1:0-8728 GCF_049310525.1 Pseudomonas sp. GZD-222 | reverse complement strand
TAGTGCTGTGTTCTCGCGTTCGGTCTCGCGTCGCTGCCCCTCCCCTCCCCCCCCCCCCCCCCGCTCCTACCGGTAGATCAAGATCACATCAACGGCAAGGTGTAGCCGATGATGATGCGGTTTTCGTCGATATCCGAAGTCAGGCCGGCACTGGAGCGAAAGGTGGCGTTGCGCAGGCGGATGTTGAGGTTTTTGAAGGTGCCGGACTGGAAGGTGTACACCAGGTCGGTGTCACGTTCCCATTCCTTGCCACCGCTGACTCTCGCCGTTTCGATGTTGCGGCCGTTGACGTAACGGGTCATGAAGGTCAGCCCCGGCACGCCGAGGGCGACGAAGTCGTAGTCGTAGCGCGCTTGCCAGGCGTCGGTCCCGGCCTTGGTGAAGGTGTTGACGGTCACCAGGTTGATCGAATACGGGTCCAGACCGGGGAAGGCAAAGTCGCCATCGCCAGACAGGCTCTGGTAGCCAGCCCCGAACTTGTGGGCGCCGACACCCAGGGTCAGCATGCCGTTGAAGAAGCGGTTGTCGATACGGCCGGCGTCGACCCGGGTGGCGCTACGGAAGTTGTGATCACCGCTTTCGCCAGTGTCGAAGTAGCGCAGGTCGGTCTTGAGGGTCACGCCTTCGGCCAGGGTGGCGCTGTGCACCAGCCCGACGTAGTGCTGCTGGTAGATGTTGTCCATCTGCGCGTAGTAGTAGCTGGCTATCAGCCCTGGGGTGAGGGCGTAGCTGCCACCGGCCAGGTCGAGGTGGGCGCTTTCTACCCCGTTGTAGTTCATCTCGTCATTGCTCGACGAGTCGCGCAGGTTGATCTTTTCCAGACGCCCGGCGTTGAGGGTCAAGCCGCCGATTTCCTGGGAGTTGAGCAGGGTCCCGGCATAGGTGGAGGAGAGCAGGCGGGTATCGTTGTAGGCGGCTACCGGCAGTTGCGGCTGCAAGGTGCCGATTTTCAGCACGCTTTTCGACAGCCGTACTTTGGCGGCCAGACCCAGTTCGCTGTAGGTATCTTCCGGTTCCAGGCTCTCGGCACCGTAGGCCAGCAGGCCGGTGCCGCGACGGTCGCGGCTGGAGTCGAGCTTGATCGCCGTCTCGGCGATGGCATCCAGGCCGAAGCCGAGGGTGCCTTCGGTGAAGCCCGATTCAACACGCGCTGTAAAGCCCTGCGCCCATTCCTCGGCCTTGGCCTGGGGCGCATTGCTTTGCCGGAAGTCACGGTTCATGTACATGTTGCGGGCTTCGAGGCTGGCTTTGGTGTCACTGAAGAAGTCGGCATTGGCCACCTGGGTGAAGCCACAGGCTGTACCGAACAGGCAGACGAGTGCCGGGGTAGTGCGTGGAATCCTGATCATTGTTCTTGTCTCTAGGATTGGTGTTGGCGTGTCGACACGGCGCCAGGGGTGAGCGTCGCGTCTAAATCATGTAGCCATATTGTTAAGTTATTAACAATAGTCCTTTTCTGATTTTGAGAATATTCACAAGCCTGCTTTTAGGCTTTTTTAAGCGATAAATATCTGAAATAGAACGATAAAAACTGATTTTTTGTCTGCTTTAGGCGCGCTGTCTGTCGACGCCGACGCGCGCATAGTGGTTGACAAACGCAGCCAAAAAATTAACTTATTAACGTATTGCGCTTCCTTAGAGCTATCGCGCCAGCGTGGCCACAACAACAACACGGAGCTAACACCATGAAAACAATCACAATTGCTGCCCTGTGCCTGGGTATGGCGGGCGCGGTGTCGGCTCAGGCGGTCGAAACCGTTACGCTCAAGGTCGCCCATTTCCTGCCGTCCACCTCCAACGCCCAGGCCAACATCATTGAGCCGTGGTGCGAGCAGTTGCGTCAGGAGTCCAACGATCGCATCAAGTGCCAGCTCTATCCGTCGATGCAGCTCGGCGGGACACCGGCCAAGCTTGCCGACATGGCGCGTAACGGCGTCGCCGATATCGTCTGGACGGCGCCCGCTTATTCGGCCGGCAAGTTCCCCCGTGTCGAGGCACTGGAGTTGCCGTTCGTGCTGCCTTACGGCGGCAAGGCGGGTAACGAGATCATCTGGAACTTCTACCAGCAGTACGCCCAGGACGACTTCAAGGGCTACAAGGTGCTGGTGGTGCACGGTGATGGCGGCATGAGCCTGCACACCCGCGGCAAGGCGGTGCAAACCCTGGCCGACCTCAAGGGCTTGAAGCTGCGAGCGTCGAGCCGCACAGCCGCGAAAACCGTCGAAAGCCTCGACGCCACGCCGGTGAGCATGCCGCCTGCGCAGATGACCGAAGCGATTTCCAAGGGCGTGGTCGACGGTGCTCTGGCCGCCTGGGAAGTGGTCCCGGCGACCAAGCTGGACGAAGTGACCCAGTACCACAGCGTGACCCCGGCCGGGCAGCCGGCATTTGGTTACACCGTGCTGGCGATGCTGATGAACCAGCGCAAGTTCGACAGCCTGCCGGCTGACCTGCAGGCGATCATCGAGCGCAACAGCGGCAAGGCGCTGTCCGAGCGCTTCGCCACGGCCTGGGACAAGGCGTCGGATGCTGCCTATGCCGCAACGCCAGCCGCTGGCTTGATCAATATCGATGCCAAAGCCTACAGCGAAATGCAGGCCTCCTCGACGGATGCGGTGCAGCAGTGGATCAAGGAAGCCGATGCCAAGGGCCTGGACGGCAAGGCGCTGGTCCAGGATGTCCGCAGCCTCTCCGGCCTGGCGCAGTAATCGCCATGCAGGAATCTCTGACCATAGAGTTTGATGCCGAACAGCATCGCGGGTGGGTGCGTCGCACCTTGTTATGGGTGACCCAGGGCTTTGCCATGGCCGGCGGGGTGTTGCTGGTCGGCCTGATCGCCATGTCGATGATCTCGATCATCGGCCGCAAGCTGTTCTCCATGCCGGTGCGCGGGGACATGGAGCTTGTAGAGGTGGGCGCGTCGATTGCCATCGCCGCGTTCCTGCCGCTGTGCGAGCTGCGCGGCACGCACATCAAAGTCGATGCGCTGACCTCGTGGCTGCCGGCGCTGGTGCGCAACACCCTCGATTGCATCGGTCATCTGCTGTGCTGCGCCGCGGCCTGGATCCTGGCCTGGCGCACCTGGCTGCAGATGCTCGAAAGCCACGAGTTCGGCGACTCCACCACCTTGCTGTCGTTTCCGCTGTGGATCCCCTTGTTGTTCATCGTCCCCAGCCTGGTGCTGTTGGGTGTGTGCGCCCTGGCGCGTGTGCAGGACATTTGTCGTAAAGCCGGGAGGCAGGCATGAGCGGTCTGGTATTGGGGCTGATTGCCCTTGGCATCACCACCTCGCTGTTGCTACTGCGGGTGCATATTGGCGTGACCATGCTGATTGGCGGCGCGGCGTGCTTCTGGGCAATCAACGACGGTGACCTGTCGAGCCTGTTGTTCACCCTCAACTCCCTGGCCTATTCGCGCCTGTCCAACTACGACCTGGCGGTGATTCCGCTGTTCGTGATGATGGGGCAGTTCGCCACCCACGGTGGCTTGTCGCGGGCGATTTTCCGCTGTGCTGCGGCGTTCATTGGCCACTGGAAGGGCGGTATGGGGCTGTCGGCGATTGGTGCCTGTGCCGGTTTCGGCGCGATCTGCGGATCGTCGTTGGCAACCGCTGCGACCATGAGCCATGTGGCACTGCCGGAGCTGCGCCGGCATAACTATTCCGGACGCCTGGCCACGGCCACCGTGGCGGCCGGCGGCACCCTGGGCATTCTGATTCCGCCTTCGGTACCGCTGATCATCTATGCCGTGCTGACCCAGGAGTCGATTGCCAAGCTGTTCGTCGCGGCCATCGTGCCCGGCGTGGTGGCCATCATCGGCTACATGATCGTGCTGCGCATCATGGTCTCCCGTGATGAAAGCCAGGCGACGGTATCGCCCAAGGCCTCGGCGGTCGAACGGATCAAGGCGCTGGTCAGCGTGTCGCCGGTCATCGGTGTGTTCCTGGTGGTGATCGTCGGTATCTACGGCGGCTGGGCCAACCCCACCGAGGCAGCCTCGATCGGTGCGGCGGCCTGCGGTGTGCTGGCGATCTGGCAGGGCGGGATGCGCTGGAGCGGCTTTCGCGCAAGCATGCTCGGTACGGCGGAAACCACTGCGATGATCTTCCTCGTGCTGCTCGGTGCCGACCTGCTCAACTCGGGCCTGGCGCTGACGCAGATGCCGGGTGAGCTGGCGGCCTGGGTGATCGGCAGTGGCCTGGCACCGATGCTGGTGCTGATCATCATCCTCGGCTTGTACCTGTTGCTGGGGTGCGTCATGGATTCGCTGGCGATGATTCTGCTGACCATTCCGATCTTCTATCCGATGATCATGGGCCTGGATTTCTTCGGCATGAGTGAGACGGACAAGTCGATCTGGTTCGGTATCCTGGCCTTGATGGTGGTGGAGATCGGGCTGATCCATCCGCCGCTGGGGATGAATCTGTTTATCGTCCAGCGCAGCGCCGGCGATGTGCCCTATGGCGAAACCGCCAAGGGGATCGTGCCGTTCCTGTGTTCCGATCTGCTGCGTATCGCCTTGCTGGTTGCCTTCCCGGGACTGAGCCTGTGGTTGCTGACGGTCTGAGTTTTTCTCTGCATTGCTGAGCCGCCTTCGGGCGGCTTTTTTATGGGGCTTCACGGAATTATGGGAGTGAGAATATCCATTTTGTGTGGCGCTGCTGCTGGCCCCTTCCGCCCTTACGGCGGCCTACTTTTTTCTTGGAAAAAGTAGGCAAAACCGCTCGCTCCTGCATACGGCCCTACGCTGCGCTCCGGGTCACTTCGCTCCGGCACCTTCCGGGGCCACGCGGCCTACGACTTGCTTCGCCAAGTCTACGGCTCGCGTTCTTCGGCTACGCCGAAGGTGCTGCGCACTGGCCCCTACAGGCACCTCCGCTCAGCCTCCTGAAGTCGCAGTTCGCGGCGCCTGAACGTGCGTGGATGAAGATCAAAAGCGAGATCAAGATCAAGATCAGGAGCGAGTTTCGTCTTGCTCTGCGGAATTCTGTGAAGAACCTTTTTTGTATCGGCGCCTTCCTGGCTTTTCGCCTTACCTGTCCTTGACCCGCTGACGGTGTGCTGCCCAGCTGCAGTAGACCAGCAACAGCGCACCGGCACCCAGCAGCACCGCAGGCGCGCCCAGGTGCGCGGCGAGCAGGCCGGCAAGCAGGCCGCCGATGGCATCGAAACCGAAGCGTGTCGAGGTATACAGGGCCACGACCCGGCCCCGTAGCGCCTCGGGGGCCTCGCTCTGCAGCAAGATGTTGGTGCCGACGTTGCACAGGGTGATCGCGAAGCCGAGCACCGCCATGGCCAACAGTGACAGCCACAGCTGCGTACTGGCGGCGAACAACAGCATGGCCAGTGCGCTGGCTGCGGCACTGGCAAGAATGAACCGGCCCAGTGGCGCGGTGTTGCGGTTGCCGGCCAGGACCACACTGGCAATCAGCGAGCCCAGCCCGGCTGCACCCCACAGCCAGCCGAGGGTGCGGGCATCACCAGCGAAGATGTCGCGGGCGAATACCGGCAGCAGCACCACGTAGCTGGACGCGGTGAGGTTGATCACCATCACGCTGAGCATCAGCTGTTTCACCTGCGTATTGTCCAGGGCATAGCGCATGCCTTCGCGGAACACGTTGCCAAATGATCCGCTGGCCCGTGGCGAGGGTAGCTGGCGCACGCAGGTCAGGCCGATCACCAGGGCCAGGTATGACACCGCGTTGAGGGTAAAGCACACGGCCTCGCTGACCACCGCCAGCAGCAGCCCGGCCAGCGGTGGGCCGATGAAGCGCGACAGGGTGAACAGCAGGGCATTGAGGGCCAGGGCGTTGGGCAGGTCCTGGCGGTCGTCGACGAACTGGCTGAGCAAGGATTGGCGCAGTGGCGTGTCTACCGCATTGAGGACCCCGAGCAGCGCGGCCATGGCCACGATCAGCCCCGGCCCTATCTGTTCGCTGGCGGTCAGCCCGGCGAGGGTCAGCGCATGCAAGGCGAGCGCCGCTTCGACCATGATCAGCAGCCGACGTTTGTCATGCCGGTCGATCCAGGCACCGGCAAACGGCCCCACCAGCAATTGCGGAATCAGTGCGGAAAAGGTGGTCAGGCCGAGCAGGGCGACCGAGTCGGTCAGCCGGTAGATCAGCCAGGACAGCGCCACCTGCTGGATCCAGGTACCCAGCGTGGAAATCGCATGGCCAGTGAAATACAGGCGGAAATTGCGGTGGCGCAGGGCGCGCAGGGAGCTGGGCCATTGACGCATGACGGGGTACGGCTCCGGTGCTGGAGGGGGGGCGTTATGGTACTGGTTTCGTTGTCTTGTTAACAATTTTTTAAGCACGCAAATGCCATTACCGCCTTGCGCGCCGTCAAGACCATGAAAAGTGCAATGCAGAGTGCGGAATGTCCATTTTTGCTGTTGTCCGGGCTGCGCATAATCCACTCCAGCGTCTACCTGCAACCAGGTCCGGCCGAGCAAGCGAATTTCTAACAACAAGGTCGCTAACAATGAAAAAGCCAAGCCCTCTCCTTGAAGCACTCAAGGAGCTTCTCCCTGTCATCGCTGCCAATGCCGCGCAGGCTGAGCAGGACCGTATGGTCCCGGCCGAGAACATCGCCATGCTCAAGGGCATCGGCTTGCACCGTGCGTTCCTGCCCAAAGCCTATGGCGGCATGGAAATGTCCCTGCCGGAGTTCTGTGATTGCATCGCCTTGCTCGCCGGGTCCTGTGCCAGCACCGCCTGGGCCATGAGCCTGCTGTGCACCCACAGTCATCAACTGGCGATGTTCTCCAAGCAGCTGCAGGACGAAATCTGGGGTGCCAACCCGGACGCCACGGCCAGCAGTTCGATTGCGCCGTTCGGCAAGGTCGAGGAGGTCGAGGGCGGCGTCATGTTCAGTGGTCAGATGGGCTGGAGCAGCGGCAGCGATCATGCCGAGTGGGCCATCGTCGGCTGCCGCCGCCTGAATGCCGAGGGGGCGCAGGATTACTGCTTCGCCGTGCTGCCGCGCAGCGACTACACCATTGTCGATGACTGGTACGCCATGGGCATGAAAGGCAGCGGCACCAAAACCCTGTCGATCGACAACGTCTTCGTCCCCGAGCACCGCATCCAGAAAGCCAAGGACATGATGGAAGGCAAGTCCGCCGGCTTCGGTCTGTACCCGGACAGCAAGATCTTCTACAGCCCGTATCGGCCGTATTTCGCCAGCGGCTTTGCCACCATTGGCCTGGGCATTGCCGAACGCATGCTCGACGCTTTCAAGGATAAGACCCGCAATCGCGTGCGGGCCTACACCGGTGTCAATGTCGGCGCGGCGACGCCGGCGCTGATGCGCCTGGCCGAATCGACCCACCAGGTCGCCGCTGCCCGTGCCTTCCTGGAGAAAACCTGGCGCGACCACGCCGAACATGGTGAGCGCCACGAATACCCCAGCCGTGAAACCCTGGCGTTCTGGCGTACCAATCAGGGCTATGCGGTGAAGATGTGCGTGCAGGCGGTTGATCGCCTGTTCGAAGCCGCTGGCGGCACGGCCTGGATGCAGAGCAACGAACTGCAGCGCTTGTGGCGCGACTCGCACATGACCGCCGCCCATGCCTACACCGACTACGACGTCTGCACCCAGATTCTGGGGCGTGAGCTGATGGGGCTTGAGCCTGATCCAAGCATGGTCTGAAGACCTCACTCATTTTCCCGAATCGACCTGCCGGGTTCGCCCGGCACTGAGGACATCATGACCGACCAACAAGATGCGGGCTTCGATCCGCGCGCTTTTCGCCGTGCCTTGGGTAATTTCGCCACCGGTGTGACGATCATGACCGCCGCCGTGGACGGTCGCAAAGTCGGCGTCACCGCCAACAGCTTCAACTCGGTTTCACTCGACCCGGCGCTGATTCTCTGGAGCATCGACAAGCGCTCCACCAGCTATGAGGTGTTCAACGATGCCAGCCACTTTGCCGTGAACATTCTGGCGGCTGACCAGATCGACCTGTCGAATCAGTTCGCTCGTCCCAAGGACGATAAATTTGCAGAGATCGAATGCGAGGAGGGCGCCGGTGGCGCGCCGCTGTTCAGTGACTGTGCGGCGCGTTTTCAATGCGCGATGCACCAGCAGATCGACGGTGGTGATCACTGGATTCTGATCGGCAAGGTGATTGCCTTCGACGACTTCGGCCGTTCGCCGCTGCTCTATCACCAGGGCGCCTACTCCTCGGTGCTGCCGCATCCGCGCCTGGTGTCGCGGCCTGAAGGTTCACGCAAGAGCGCGTTTCAGGGACGCTTGAGCCATAACCTGTATTACCTGATGACCCAGGCCGTACGCAGTTACCAGGCCGACTATCAGCCACGGCAACTGTCCAGCGGCTTGCGCACCAGCGAAGCGCGCATGCTCATGGTGCTGGAGAACGATTGTGGCTTGGACATGAGCGGGTTGCAGCGCGAGGTGGCGATGCCCATGCGCGAGATCGAGCAGTCGCTGGACATCCTCAAGCGCAAGGGGCTGGTGGAGGACCGCGACGCCGGCTGCTTCGGCCTGAGCGCCGAGGGCGTCGAGCAGACCGAAGCGTTGTGGGCCATCGCTTCGGAGCAGCAGGGCAGGGTCTTTAATGACTTCTCGCCAGAACAGATCGAAACCTTCAAGCACATGCTCAAGCAGGTCATAGGCGCCTGCTGATGGGTGCACCGGTGGGAGCGGGGGGGGGGGGGGGGGTGGGGGGGGGGGGGGAGAGGGAAAACGGGGGGAGGAAAAGA
>NZ_JBMOWO010000058.1:0-95063 GCF_049310525.1 Pseudomonas sp. GZD-222 | reverse complement strand
ACCGGTGGGAGCGGGCTTGCCCCGCGATGCGATGGGGCTGACAGCCCGCAATCGCGGGGCAAGCCCGCTCCCACCAGTTAGACCTTGAACGTCGCCATCAATCCCTGCTGATGATTGGCCAAACGGTTCAGCGCCTGGCTGATCTGTGCCGACTCTTCAGCCTGCCCGGACAGCGACTCGGTCACGTCGCGAATACTGGCGACATTACGGTTCACTTCTTCTGCCACCGCGCTCTGTTCTTCGGCAGCCGAGGCGATCTGCAGGTTCATGTCGGTAATCACCGCCACGGCATCACCGATACGCTGCAGGGCCGGCACCGCCTGTTCGGCCTGGGCCACGCTGCCCTGGGCCTGGCGGTGGCTGCTGTGCATCGAGCCGACCACTTCCCGGGTACCTTGTTGCAGCCCCTCGATGACCACGCGGATCTCATCGACCGAGTCCTGGGTGCGGCGGGCCAGGTTGCGCACTTCATCAGCGACCACCGCAAAGCCGCGACCGGCTTCACCGGCACGCGCCGCTTCGATCGCGGCATTCAAGGCCAGCAGGTTGGTCTGGCCGGCGATGTTGCGGATCACGTCGAGCACCGAGCCAATCTGTTCGCTGCGCTCGGCCAGTTGTTGCACTTCTTCCATACCGGCATTCATTTCGCTGGCCAGCTGTTCGATGGCGCGGGAGGTGGTGCGAATCAGCTCCAGGCCTTCGCGGGTGGCCTGGTCCGCGCCACGCGCCGCCTCGGCGGCTTGCGCCGCATTGCGGGCGACGTCCTGGGCGGTGGCACTCATTTCATGCGAGGCGGTGGCCACCTGGTCGACTTCGCGGTACTGCTGCTGCATGCCGGCGCTGGTCTGGCTGGCAATCGCCGCCGACTGGTCGGCAGTGCTGCGGGCATCCTGGACCGAGGCTTTGACGTTGGCAATCACCGGTTGCAGCTTGTCGAGGAAACGGTTGAACCAGCTCACCAGTTCACCCAGCTCATCCTCGCGCGCATAGTCCAGGCGGCGGGTCAGGTCACCTTCGCCACTGGCAATGTCCTTGAGCATCGCCGCGACCTTGAGGATCGGCCGGGTCACGCCACGGGCAGTCATCCAGATCACGATCAGTCCCAGTACCGCAGCGCCCAGGGCCATGAGCAGGCTGCTGAGGTTGGCGCTGCTGTTGTGGGCGTCGAGACGTGCGTTGAGTTCAAGCGCTGGCGCCTGCAGGACCTGCTCGGGCACTTCCAGCAGCACGCTCCACGGCTGCGCACCGGGCACCGGGGCAAACGACTGGCTGACCTGGAGCATGCCGTTGTCGGTGAACTCGGCCGCCTTGCCGGCGCGCATCTGCGCCGATAGCGCACTGGCCTGCTGGCCGAAGACCTCTTCGAGTTTCTTGCTCAGTTGGCTGCCGTCACGGCTGTGCCCGGCGAGCAGGCCGGCAGGGCTGACGATGCTGACCTGGCCGTTGCCGTCAAACAGTTCCTGACGACCGTCGAGGCTCAGTTGCTGCAGGTTGTCGAGGCTGATGTCCAGGCCCATCACACCAATGACCTTGCCGTCTTGCTTGAGCGGGATGGCGATGCTGGTCATCAATGGGGTGCGATCACCGACGGTGTCGAAGTAGGGATCGATCACGCAGGCTTCAGCGGTTTCCAGCGGGCAGGTCAGCCAGCGGTTGTAGGCAAAACCGTTGGCGCCAAGGCTGGTGTCGGCGAGCATCGATTCGGGCATGGCCTCGGACTCCAGCTGGCCGGGCTGCGGTTGCGACCAGTACAGGGAAAAGCGTCCGCTTTCGTTGCTGCCGACATCGGCCTGGTCGATGAACGCGGCGTCCTTGCCATCGAGAGCGTCGGGCAGGAACACCAGGTACAGGCCAAGCAGTTCAGGGTTGTCGCCCAGTGCTGTCCTGGCTTGCTGGGTGAGTGCCTGGCGCAGGTTATCGACGCCCTGGGCGCGGAGCACCATCATCAGGTGTGAGACGCCATTGCCATACAGATAGGCGTCCTTGAAATAACGTTGAATGCGCACCGCCTGCAACTGTGCATAGGTCTGCAGGCGCAGGCGCGCGTTCTGGTCGAGCATCTGCGTGTTGGCAGTGTTGACCAGTGCCGCGCTGCGGCTCGATTGAAACAGCGCCGCCGTCATCAGTAGCACCACGATGACCAGCAGGCAGAGGCCGGCGAGCAGGGTGATCTTCCATTGGATGAGCAGGCGGCGCAGCAGCATGGTGACGTCCTTGTAGGGCAGGGAAGTGAATAGCAAAAGCCCGTCGATAACGACGGGCCATTTTTCTATAGGGCTTTACTCGGCAATGAAACTGGGTGGCGCAACCTTGAAGGCTTTGGTCAAGTAGGCCAGGTACAGCACACCCAACGCCGCCCAGACACCGCCGAACAGCAGCGAGTGCTCATCAAGGTCCAGCCACAAAATGGCGATGATACAAAAGCCTATCGTCGGCACTACCAGATACTTGAGCTTGTCGGCCAGGGTCTTGCTGCGGCCTTCGCGCAAGTAGCAGTGCACGATCACCGAGAGGTTGACGAAACTGAAGGCCACCAGCGCGCCGAAGTTGATCACCGAGGTGGCGGTCACCAGGTCGAAGAAGATCGCCGACAGCGAGATGAAACCGACGATGACGATGTTGATGGCCGGGGTTTTCCACTTGCCGTGCAGACGTCCGAAGTAGCGTCTGGGGATCACGTTGTCGCGGCCCATCACGTACAGCAGGCGCGAGACGCTGGCTTGCGAAGCCAGGCCGGAGGCCAGGGTGTTGATGAAGGTGCAGCAGATAAAAATCGACTGGAACAGCTTGCCGCCGACATACAGGGCGATTTCCGGCAGGGCCGCTTCGTGATCCTGGAAGCGGTCCATGTTCGGGAAGAACGACTGGATGTAGAACGACACGACGATGAACACCAGGCCGCCAATCAAGGCAATCAGAAAGATCGCTCGTGGGATGACCTTCTCCGCGTTTTCGGTTTCTTCCGACAGCGTGGTGACCGCGTCGAAGCCCAGGAACGAGAAGCACAGGATGGTGGCGCCGGCGACCAGGGCGTTGAGGTGGGTGTCTTCACCGGCGAACGGCAGCAGGCTCCAGGTTGTGCCCAGCCCTTCGCCGCTGTGCAGGCCGCGGATGGTCAGGTAGATGAACACGCCGATGATGACCGCCTGGATGGCCACGAACAGGGTGTTGAAGTTGGCCACCAGGTTGATGCTGCGGATGTTGATCAGGCTCATGACGGTGACAAAGCCCACCACCCAGGCCCAGGCCGGGACTTCCGGGAACATCACTGACAGGTAGAGCTTGGCCAGCAATGCGTTGACCATGGGCAACAGCAGGTAGTCGAGCAGCGACGACCAGCCGACCAGAAAGCCGACATGCGGGTTGATCGCCCGGCGCGTGTAGGTGTAGGCCGAGCCGGATTCGGGGAAACGCCGTACCAGGGTGCCGTAGCTGACGGCGGTGAAGAGGATGCCAAGCAGGGCCAGGACATAAGCGCTGGGCACATGCCCGTCGGTGATGCCGGAGACGATGCCGAAGGTGTCGAAGACCGTCATCGGGGCAATGTAGGCCAGGCCGATGATGACCACTTGCCAGAGTTTCAGGGTCTTTTTGAATTGGCTATCAGGTGAAGCTGCACATGAAGAGACTGGCATGATGGATGGCGCTTGCCCGTATTGTTTGAATTATTTTTGTCGAGAGGTGAGGCAAGGGGAAAATAAGAAGAGTGACAGAGGTGTGTCAATTAAATTCTGACAAAATGTTTCTTATGAAAAACCGGGTTTTAACGTCATTAACGATTCGAATGCTCTATTTGGCGGCTTGTGTCGATTCGTGGCGAAAAATGGATGTCTATTAAAATAGACGGACATCACCCACGGTTATCGATTTTTATCGATAACCGTGGGCGCAGGGTTGCCCGTGATCCAGCCTCAGGCGGTGGCGGCAGAGAGTTGCGGGCGCTTGCCGCGCCACACCAGCCAGGCCAGTGGCAGATGCACCAGCACGGCGGCCAGCACCCCGGCCCAGGGTGTCAGGGCCAGCTGGCCATGGGTCACCAGGTAGCTGCCAGCGCTTTCGCCCAGGGTGATGCCGAGGTTGAAGGCCGAGATGTTCAGGCCCGAGGCAAAGTCGACGGCCTTGGGGGTGTAGCGCTCGGCGCTGGCCAGCATCCCGGCCTGGAAGCCCGGGGTCATGCCGAAAGCCAGCACGCCCCAGATAAACAACACCACGACCATCGCTACCGGCGACTGTAGCGACAACGCCAGCAGTACCAGCACCCCGGCCAGCAGCACGAACAGCAAGCGCAGGGCGCGTTGCCAGCCGAGGCTGTCGGCCAGGCGGCCACCGGCGAGGTTGCCGATCAGGGTGGCGACGCCGAAGACCACCAGCAGGCTACTGGCCGTGGTCGAGGAGAAACCGGTGATATCGGTGAGAATCGGGGTGATGAAGGTGAAGGCAGCGAAGCTGGCGCCGAAGCCGAAAATGGTCACCAGCATCATTGCCCAGATCGCCGGTTGGCCGAGGGCTGCCAGTTGCGCACGGATACTGCCGGCCTGGCCGGGCTTGAGCGCGGGCAGCCACAGCAGCGTGGCCAGCAACGCCAGCGCACTCAGCCCGGCGACGGCAAAGAACGGCAGGCGCCAGCCCATGGCATTGCCGAGAAAGCTGCCCAGCGGCACACCGACCACCATGGCCAGGGTCAGCCCGGCAAACATGATCGCAATCGCCTTGCTCGCCTGGCCCTTGGGCGCGAGGCTGGCGGCCACGGTGGCGCCGATGGCGAAGAAGCTGCCGTGGGCCACGGCGGTGACAATCCGCCCGATCAGCAGGGTGGTGTAGTCGCTCGATAGCGCCGAGAGCAGGTTGCCGCCGAGGAAAATAGCCACCAGGCTGAGCAGCACCGGCTTGCGTGGCAAGCGTCCGAGCAACAGCACGATAAACGGCGTGGCGATGGCCAGCGCCAGGGCGTACAGGCCGACCAGGCTGCCGGCGGAGGCCAGGGGCACGCCGAGGTCAGCGGAGATGGCCGGGAGAATCCCGACCACGATGAATTCGGCCACGCCGATGGCAAAGGCCGTCAGGGCGAGCACGAACACACCGGGATGGATGCGTGTGGAGGTAGTCATGGAGAAAACTCGTGGGTGGTAAGAATGCTGCCCACGATACGAGCCCTTCGCGCTGTGATGTAGACTTGTGCAATTCCAATCATCTGTGAATTGAATTCATGCAGAGTCGCATCAAGGACATCAACCGTTCCGGCGAGATGGAGGTGTTCACCGAGGTGGTCGCCGCGGGGACCTTTTCCGAGGCGGCGCGGCGTCTGGACATGACCCCGTCGGCGGTGAGCAAATTGGTTGCGCGCATGGAGCAACGTCTTGGAGCGCGCTTGTTGCACCGTTCCACCCGGCGTCTGGAACTGACCGCCGAGGGCGAGCGCTTCCATGTCATGAGCCTGGGCATCCTCGAGCAGATCGACAACGCCGAGCGCGACGTCGCCAATGCGCAGAGGCCCAGCGGGGTGATTCACCTCAACAGCAACTTGCCGTTCGGCCTGCATTGCCTGTTGCCGTTGGTGCCGAAGTTCCTTGAAGCCTATCCGGACATCACCCTGAACATCGAACTGACCGACACCGTGGTCGACCTACTGGAGCGGCGTGCGGACGTTGCCATCCGCTCCGGCCCGTTGAAAGCTTCCAGCCTGGTGCAGCGGCACCTGGGGAACAGCCGCCTGCGCACTGTGGCATCGCCGGCTTACCTGGCGCGCGCCGGTACGCCGCAGACTCCCGAGCAACTGCGCGAGCACAATCGGCTGGGGTTTGGCTTTCATCGCCATTCGCAGGCCTGGGTGTACCGCGATGCGCGCGGCGAACGCATTGAAGTCGAACCCCAGGGCAACCTGCTGCTCAACGACGGCGAAAGCATGCGCCAGCTGACCCTGGGTGGAGCCGGGATTGCCCGCCTGGCAGACTTTCATGTCGGTGCCGATATCGACGCGGGGCGGTTGGTGCCCCTGCTCGAAGACTACGAAAGTGCCGAACCCGACACCCTGCACGCGATCTTCATCGGTCCGGGGCGGCAGTTGCCCCGGCGGGTGCGGGTGTTTATCGACTTTCTGGTGGAGAACCTGGAGGGCCGCTACTTCTACTGAAGTGAGCAGCCCGTCGCCTGTACCCCGGGCTCAGACCATTGCCAATGGCTGCTTGCGCGTCGGCACCGGGAAGGCGCGGTCAATGGCGCGCAGGTCTTCGTTGGTAAGGGTCAGAGTGGCGGCCGCCGCGTTCAAGCGCACATGCTCAGGCGTCACCGCCTTGGGAATGGCAATCACACCGTCCTGACGGGTGACCCAGGCCAGACTCACCTGGGCCGGCGTAGCACCGTGGCGTTCGGCGATCTCGATCAGGGTCGGGTGTTTCAGCAAGCGCCCGGCCTGGGCCAACGGGCAGTAGGCCATGGTCGGCAGATTGCGTTTGACGCTCCAGGGCAGCAGGTCGAACTCGATACCGCGCTGAGCAGGGTTGTACAGCACCTGGTTGGTGGCGCAGTCAGGGTTGTGCAGTTCGCGCAGGTCGTCGACATCGAAGTTCGACACGCCCCAGCGACCGATCTTGCCCGCTTCGCGCAAGCGTTCGAAGGCCTCGACGGTTTCTTCCAGCGGGTGCTGGCCGCGCCAGTGCAGCAGATAGAGATCGATGTAGTCGCTGCCCAGACGCTTGAGGCTGCGCTCGCAGGCCGCTGCAACGCCGTTGCGGCTGGCGTTGTGCGGGTACACCTTGCTGACCACGAAAACCTGCTCGCGGCGCCCGGCGATGGCCTGGCCGACCACCTCTTCGGCGCCTCCTTCGGCATACATTTCGGCCGTGTCGATCAGCGTCAGGCCGAGCTCGATACCGTGTTGCAGGGCGGCTACCTCGCGGCTGCGCTGGCCCGGGTCCTCGCCCATGTACCAGGTACCCTGGCCGATGGCCGCAACGTCTTTGTCGGCAAGCTTCACTGTGCGCATGTCACCTCCTGGGGACGGGTTTGTTCTTGTAGGACATCGAGCAGCGCCTGGGCCGCTGCCGAGAGTTTATGGTCAGCCAGCAGCGAGACGCCAATGCGTCGTTCGATGATCGGCTCGACCAGCGGCACGCAGCGGGCGCCGAGTTCCTGCATCTGGCCGATGCACAAAGCCGGCACGGCACTGACACCGAGGCCGTTGGCAACCATGCGGCCGATGGTCGACAGCTGATGGCTCTCGAAGGCCACCGCCAGTTTGCCGTGTTCGGCAGCCAGGTGCTGCTCCAGCAACAGGCGTACGGCCGAGGGCCGCTGCAGGGCGATGAAGTCTTCGGCCAGCAATTCGCGCCAGCTGACCTGCGCTTGCTGCGCCAGCGGCGAGTCGGTCGGCACCACCGCGACAAAACGATCGAGGTACAACGGCTTGAACAGCATCGGCGTGCTGGCCTCGGGTTCAAGGCCGATGCCCAGCTCGACGCGGCGATGGCGCACCAGTTCCAGCACCTGCTCATTGATCACGTCATGCACCGTGACATTGACCCGCGGGTAGCGCTGGCGAAACACCTTCAGCACTGCCGGCAGTAGGTTACCCGCGTAAGCCGGCATGGCCGCGATCGACACCCGTCCCAGCTGCAGGGTGAAGCGCTGGCGCAGCAGTTCTTCGGTGTTGTCCCAGTCGGCCAGCAGTTGCCGGGCCAGGGGCAGCAGTACCTCACCCTCCGGGGTCAGGCTGACGCTGCGGGTGGTGCGGCTGAGCAGGGCGCCGCCGAGGTTGTCTTCCAGGGCCTTGATGGTCAGGCTCAGGGCGGGTTGCGACAAGTGCAGGTGTTCACCGGCCTGGGCGAAGCTCTGGTATTTGGCGACGGTGACAAAGGCGCGCAGCTGTTTGACGTTCATCGGCGTGGTCTATTCTTTTGAAAAATTAATCAAACGATCATAAAAACAAAATTAACAAATAAGTCTATTGGGGTGAAGATGCGTCAAACGCTTACCGACACCCCTGTCGGTTCAACAACTACAAAAGGCGGATCAGCATGGCCGGACTGGACAAGCGCGTAGCAACCTATGAACAGGCTCTTGAAGGCCTGACCGACAACATGACAGTACTGGCCGGTGGTTTCGGTCTGTGCGGTATCCCGGAAAATCTCATCAACGAGATCAAGCGCCGTGGCGTCAAGGGCCTGACCGTGGTCTCGAACAACTGCGGCGTCGACGGCTTTGGCCTGGGTGTGCTGCTCGAAGATCACCAGATCCGCAAGATGGTCGCCTCGTACGTCGGCGAGAACGCCGAATTCGAGCGTCAGCTGCTCAGCGGCGAGCTGGAAGTGGAACTCACCCCGCAAGGCACCCTGGCCGAGAAAATGCGCGCAGGCGGTGCCGGCATCCCGGCGTTCTTCACCGCTACCGGTTACGGCACTCCGGTTGCCGATGGCAAGGAAGTGCGCGAGTTCCATGGCCGCAAGTACATCCTTGAAGAATCCATCACCGGTGACTTCGCCATCGTCAAAGGCTGGAAGGCCGACCACTACGGCAACGTGGTGTACCGCAACACTGCGCAGAACTTCAACCCGCTGGCCGCGACCGCCGGCAAGATCACCGTGGTCGAGGTCGAGGAGATCGTCGAGCCGGGTGTCCTGCTGCCTACCGAGATCCATACCCCGGGTATCTATGTCGACCGGGTGATTGTCGGCACCTTCGAGAAGCGTATCGAAAAACGCACCCTCAAAGCCTGAACCGTCCCCGAACAGAACAACAAAGAGATCCTGACCATGGCACTTACCCGCGAACAAATGGCCCAGCGCGTCGCCCGCGAACTCAAGGACGGCTACTACGTCAACCTCGGCATTGGCATCCCGACCCTGGTGGCCAACTACGTCCCGCGCGATATGGACGTGATGCTGCAATCGGAAAACGGCCTGCTGGGCATGGGCGAATTCCCCACCGAAGCGCAGCTCGACGCTGACATGATCAATGCCGGCAAACAGACCGTGACCGCGCGTACCGGCGCGTCGATTTTCAACTCCGCCGAATCCTTCGCCATGATCCGTGGCGGCCACGTCGACCTCACGGTGCTCGGCGCCTTTGAAGTGGACGTGGAGGGCAACATCGCCTCGTGGATGATCCCCGGCAAGCTGGTCAAAGGCATGGGTGGCGCCATGGACCTGGTGGCTGGCGCCGACAACATCATCGTCACCATGACCCACGCCTCCAAGGACGGCGAGTCCAAGCTGCTGCCGCGCTGCAGCCTGCCGCTGACCGGTGCCGGCTGCATCCGCAAGGTGCTCACCGACCTGGCCTACCTGGAGATCGAAAACGGCGCCTTCATCCTGCGCGAGACTGCGCCGGGGGTGAGCGTGGAAGAGATCATCGAGAAGACCGCTGGCAAGCTGATCGTGCCGGACGATGTCAAAGAGATGACCTTCTGATCTGAGTTTTCTGCAGACCTTGCTTGCCCCGCGATGGGGCCTTGTGCTGTTCCGATAAAATCAATAAAAGGAAATTCCCGTGGCCGCTGATATCCAAGACAGCCGCTCCGCTCGCTTTGCCCTGCGCTGTTCAAACTGGGCTGAACGCTGGTTCCCCGACTCCTGGGTGTTTGCCGCCCTGGCGGTGGTGCTGGTTTCCGTCGCTGCCCTGGCCATGGGCGCCAAGCCTACCGATACCGCCAAGGCCTTTGGCGACGGTTTCTGGAGCCTGATCCCATTCACCATGCAGATGGCCTTCGTGGTCATCGGCGGTTATGTGGTCGCCAGTTCGCCACCGGCGGTGAAGCTGATCGACCGCCTGGCGCGGATCCCGAAAAACGGTCGCTCGGCGGTGTGCTGGGTGGCGTTGATCTCGATGCTGGCGTCGCTGCTCAACTGGGGCTTGTCGTTGGTGTTTGGCGGCTTGCTGGTGCGGGCTCTGGCGCGTCGCACCGACCTGCACATGGACTACCGCGCCGCGGGTGCTGCTGCGTACCTGGGATTGGGCGCCGTCTGGGCCTTGGGCCTGTCGTCTTCGGCCGCGCAACTGCAGGCCAACCCGGCCAGTCTGCCGCCGTCGATCCTGGCGATCACCGGGGTGATTCCGTTCACCGAAACCATTTTTCTCTGGCAGTCGGGCGTGATGCTGGCAGCGCTGGTGGTGGTTTCGCTGGTCGTGGCCTACGCCACTGCACCGGGGCCGGGCAGTGCCCGTAGTGCTGCAGACTGCGGTGTCGATCCGAGTTTCTCGGCACCACCACCGCCGCAACGTACCCGTCCGGGCGAGTGGCTGGAATACAGCCCGATCCTGATTCTGCTGCTGGTGGCGTTGGCGGCCGGCTGGTTGTACAACGAGTTCTCGACCAAACCGGCGATCACCGCGATCTCCGGGCTGAACACCTACAATCTGCTGTTCATCATGGCCGGTGCCTTGCTGCACTGGCGTCCGCGCAGTTTCCTCGATGCGGTAGCGCGCGCGGTGCCGACCACCACCGGGGTGCTGATCCAGTTCCCCTTGTACGGCTCGATTGCGGCGATTCTGACCCAGGTCCAGGGTGTCGATGCGCACACCCTGGCGCACCACATCTCGACCTTCTTCGTGCAGATTGCCACCCACGATACCTATGCCTTGCTGATGGGCGTGTACTCGGCGGTGCTGGGCTTCTTCATCCCGTCCGGTGGTGGCAAGTGGATCATCGAGGCGCCGTACGTGATGCTGGTGGCCAATGACCTGCAGTACCACCTGGGCTGGGCCGTGCAGATCTACAACGCCGCCGAGGCGCTACCGAACCTGATCAACCCGTTCTACATGCTGCCGCTGCTGGGTGTACTGGGCCTGAAGGCGCGCGACCTGATCGGCTTTTCCTTTGTCCAGCTTCTGGTGCACACACCCCTGGTGCTGTTCCTGCTGTGGATTCTCGGGACCACCCTGCAATACATTCCGCCAGTGATGCCGACGCCGGCGGGCTGACCGACACTCAGTGGGAGCGGGGGGGGGGGGGGGGGGGGGGGGGGGGGGGGGGGGGGCGGGGGGAGGGGGGGGGGGGGGAAGGGGAAAGGGCCCCTCTTCCTCCCTCCCCCCCCCCCCTCCCCCCCCCCCCCCCCCCCCCCCCCCCCCCCCCCCCCCCCCCGCTCCCACCGGGAGGGTGGCGCTATTTAATCAGCTCGGGATCATCGCAAAGCCGACGCCAAACCGGTTCCAGGCATTGATGGTGGCGATGGCCAGGGTCAGGTTGACCACTTCGGCTTCACTGAAGTGTTCGAGTAGGGCGCGGTACTGGTGTTCCGGTGCATGGCGGTCAGGCAGGCGGGTCAGGCTTTCGGTCCAGGCCAGCGCGGCCTGCTCACGGGGGGTGAAGTACTGGGTATCGTGCCAGACGCTCAGGGTTTGCAGACGGGCCTCGGTTTCCCCGGCCTTGCGCGCATCGTTGGCGTGCATGTTGATGCAATAGGCGCAGCCGTTGATTTGCGAGGCGCGCAGGCGGATCAGCTCCAGCAGCGAGGTTTCCAGTCCGGATTTGCCCAGGGCCATTTCCAGGCCGACCATGGCTTTGTAAGCCTCAGGCGAGTGTTTGGCCCATTCGATTCGATTGCTCATCTCTGTTCTCCGGTAAGTTCCGCATCAGGCGGCGATGGCGCTACCTTAGCGCTGCTGCGCGGATGCTCGAATAGCCAATTGCGCCGAATCTCAGGAGGCCAATCAGCCGAGGGTCTGCAGGGTGTCGCGCACCCGGTCGAGCGCCGGGTCGATGTCCAGCAACTCGATCGCGCCAAAACCGAGTAGCAGCCCTGAACGTACCGGCGCCTGGGCGTGGAAGGGCGCCAGCGAATAGAGCCCGACTTCGACCTTGCGCGCCATGTTGATCAGGAACTCCACCTCCAGGTCGCCCTTGGTCAGGGCGCTCATATGATAGCCCGCGGTGGCCGGTATCACCTCGAACCAAGGGGCCAGGTCGCCCTGCAAACGCTGCAGGATCCGCTCGCGGCGCGCGGCATACACCTCATGCACGCGGCGGATATGCTTGAGCAACGCGCCTTCACTGATAAAGCGCGCCAGTGCCCACTGGCTCAGGGTCGGCGCGTGCCAGTCGGTCAGCTGCTTGGCGACACAGATGGCCTCGCGCAGCGCTTCGGGGACGATGGTGTAGCCCAGGCGCAACTCCGGCAACAAAGTTTTCGAAAAGGTCCCGACGTAGGCCACCAGGCCATGGCGATCCATGCTCTGCAGCGAGTCGGTGGGTCGTCCTTCGTAGCGGAACTCACTGTCGTAGTCGTCCTCGATGATGATTGCACCCAAGGCCGCGGCGCGCTCCAGCAGGGCCTGGCGGCGCTCCAGGCTCATCGGCATGCCCAGCGGAAACTGGTGCGAGGGGGTGACGTAGATGAGCCGCGTGCCTTCGGCGATCTGCTCCACGCACAGGCCCTGGTCATCCACCGGCACGTACTGCAATTGCGCGCCCTGGGACAGGAACAGGTGACGTGCCGGGGTGTAGCCAGGGTCTTCCATGGCCACCCGGCAGCCGGGCTCGATGAGGATCCGGGCGATCAGGTCGAGGGCTTGCTGGGCGCCGCTGCACACCAACACATCGGCGCTGTGGCAACGCACCCCGCGGGCAAAGGCGATATGCCGGGCGATGGCCTCGCGCAGCTCCGGCAAACCCTGGTGGGCGGCGTAACGCGCGCTGCCGCGACGGATCTGGCGCAACGCGTACTGGTTGCAGCGGCGCCAGTCATCGAAGGGAAACTGCGCTTTGCTCGAAGCGCCGCCAATGAAGTCGTAGCGCAAGGTACTTGGTGCCAGGTCGGCCAGCAGGTTGCTGCGCGCACGCCATTTGGCCAGGGTCGGGGCACTGGCCAGGGGAATGGTCGGGGCAGGTGGCTGTACACGGGTCAAGGCCGGGGTGATGAACGTTCCTTTGCCGACCTTGCCGCTGAGCAGATTGTCGTAGGTCAGGCGTGAATAGGCTTCGGCCACGGTCTTGCGCGAGACGCCCAGTTGTTCGGCCAGCAGCCGCGTTGGCGGCAGTTGCGTACCGGCAGCCAGGCGCCCGCTGTCGATGCCCTCGCGCAGTTGCTGGTAGAGCTGTTCGGCCAGGCCTTTGCTGCCTTGCAGGCTGATATGAAGTTCCATGCTGGGGCAGATCCACGCGCCATTGTCAGGCGTGAAGATTAACCGATCTACCCGTTAGTTGCCGTTGATCCCCTCGACCGACGCTTGGCCCTGTGCGCGCCACACTTTAAAGGTCGGGGTTCTCCGGCACGTCGGTGAACCTCTTGCACACACACACACAGGAGCGTCGCCATGTACCTGCGAACTCTGCTTTGCCTGGGACTGTTGTTGACCGCCACGGCTCAGGCTGCCGAATCAGTCGCTGTGTATCACTACGGCATGCCGCTGGATATCAACAAGGTGCTGACCATGAGCGAGCCGGATACCCGGCTCTGCGATGTGGTGCAGGCGAGCATGGTCTATCTCGACTCTGCGGGTCAGCAACACACCCTGCAGTACCTGAAACTGGCCCAGGCCTGCAGTGATCAGGGTTAGTCCCAGGCCGGTGCCAGGCTTTCCGGACTGGTCAGGCGCAGGCCGCTGTCGAGGGCGGCGATTTTCGCCATGTCCTCAGCGCTTAGTTTGAGGTCACGCGCCTTGAGGTTGCTGGCCAGGTTCTCGCGGCGAGTCGAGGACGGAATCACCGCGTAACCCAGTTGCATGGCCCAGGCCAGGGTAACCTGCGCCGGGGTGGCGTTGTGCTGCCCGGCGATTGCCTGGATTACCGGGTCTTGCAGGACTTTGCCATAACCCAGGGTCATGTACGAGGTCACGGCGATGCCCTGGCTGCGCATGAACTCGACCAGTTTGCGGTTCTGCAGGTAGGGGTGCAGTTCGATCTGGTTGGTGGCGATGGCGTCTTTGCCGACCACCTCGATGGCCTGGCGCAGCAAGTCGATGGTGAAGTTGGAGACGCCGATCTGGCGGGTCAGGCCCTGGGCCTTGGCCTCGGCCAGTGCGCCCATGAATTCGCTGACCGGCACAGCGCCCTTGGGCGATGGCCAGTGGATCAGCGTCAGGTCGAGGAAATCGGTGCGCAGTTTGCTCAGGCTTTCCTTCAGGCTCGGGATCAGCTTGTCGGCACCGAGGTTCTCGGTCCAGATCTTGCTGGTCAGGAACAAGTGGTCGCGGGCCACGCCGCTGGCAGCAATGGCGGTACCGACTTCGGCTTCATTGCCATAGATTTGTGCGGTGTCGATGGCCCGGTAGCCGAGCTCCAGCGCCTGGCTGACCGAATCGATCACCACCTGGTCTTTAAGTCGAAAGGTACCGAGGCCGAGCAGGGGAATGGACATGAATAGGCTCCTGGTGAAGGGCTGCTGCTAAAGAGGTGTGCAGTATTGCGACTGCGGGCGGTAGGAAAAATCCCTGTCGCGGCACAACTTTTTTGCCGCTGACGCACGAATTGGTAACGTCTGGTGCTAGCCTTGCAACGTCTGTCGTAATGGAAGTGGTCATGACCCAGCATAAGCTCAGCATTCGCCAACGCAATGTCGACAACATCCTGCTGGCCGCCGAGCAGGTCTTTGCCGAAAAGGGCTTCGCCGGTACCGCCATGGCTGACATCGCCGAAGCGGCGCAATTGCCGCGCAGCAATGTGCATTACTACTTCAGCACCAAGGCCGAGCTGTACCAGGCGGTGCTGTTCGGCCTGCTCGAAGTGTGGAAGCAGGACGCCTTGTGCTTTGAGCTTTACGACGATCCGCGCATCGTTCTCAGCAGCTACATCCGCGCCAAGATGAACCACTCGCGTACCCGTCCCTATGGCTCCAAGGTCTGGGCCGACGAGATCATCCATGGCGCCCCCAACCTTGGCGCGGCGCTGGACGACCCGTTGTATGACTGGGCCAAGATGAAAGAGGCGAAGATTCGACAGTGGATCGACGATGGCCGCATCCTCGCGGTGGAGCCTTCGGGGCTGCTGTACATGATCTGGGCCTCGACCCAGCATTACGCCGATTTCAGCCACCAGGTCGGTTTGCTCAACGATCACCAGCCGCTGACTGACCTGCAGTTCGAGCGGGCGGTGCAGACGGTGACTGCAGTGATCCTGCGTGGTATCGGCCTGGAACCGTAATTCCCAGTAGATACTGTTTTAGGCTTGGCAGAATTAGAGTGCCTCGTAGTTGCCAATTCAATATGCCTATAGGGGCGATATATTTAACTAATCGCCGGGTTCTAGTGTGATTTGACTTGTGTCAAAAGTAACGTGGGTATTGAGCCGATAATCGGGGCAGGCAAATAACTTCGATAACTCAATATCAAACAGGCAGTCCTCATGAAAACCAGGTCACTCGCTTTAGCGCTTATTCTTGCCGCACCCTCAGTTTCATTCGCCCAGGGAACAGTTATCAATGGCCTCGATTTTGGCCCATTGGCAAAGTTCGCCGGTTCTTGGAAAAGCGATGAAGCGGGTGGTGTCGACATCGCGCCAGGAAAAACCGGATCGCTGGTAGGCAAGGGTGGCGTTGCCGTAGAACCGTTCTATGAAATCAGAACATTCGAACCTGTAGCGGATGCCGAAAATGCCAGTGATCAATATTTGGTGGCCATGTATTACAAACAGGAAGTGTTCCGCAAAAGAGACGATGCAAAAATTCACGATCAGCGTGGTTACTTGATCTACGACAAGAAAAGAAACATGGTTTACAACTCTTATTGCATTCCGCGCGCCGTGTGTGTAGTTGCTGAGGGAACGGCCGGTGAAAAAATGGAGTTGAAAGCAATGGCCAAGGGCGTTGCAGAGTCGGCTTATATGACAAAAAATGACAAAACGACAAACTTTGCCATGACCTTCGATGTGACGGGGTCAACCATGAAATACACGCAAACAATAAGTTTGCATGTCTATGGCCAACCCTTCGAGCATGTTGACTCTGCGGTGCTGCATAAAGTGGCCGTCAACTAGGCCACCTCAGCGTTAACGCCCGGCAAATGCTGTCAAGCCGTCACCTTCCAGGCGATAGCGTACCCACTCGTCTTGCGGCTGGGCCCCCAGCGAGCGGTAGAACTGGATTGCGGGCTCGTTCCAGTCCAGCACGCTCCACTCCAGGCGGCCACAGCCGTTGTCGCAGGCCTCGATGGCGATGTGCCGGAGCAACTGTTTACCCGCACCCCCGCCACGTTGGTCGGGGGTGATGTACAGGTCTTCGAGGTAGATGCCGTTGCGCCCCAGCCAGGTCGAGTAGCTGTAGAAATATACGGCGTAACCAATGGCTTTACCGTCACGCTCGCAGATCAGGCTCAGGGCCTTGGCGCCGTCATCGAACAGGGTGCGTTCGATATCGGCGACGCTGGCGATCACTTCGTGGCGGGCACGTTCGTAGTCGGCAAGCTCGGTGATGAAGGCGAGAATCTGTGCCGCGTCGTCGCGGCGGGCAGGGCGGATGTGCAAGGTCATGGCAGGCTTCCGGCAAGTGATCTGATGGCGCTCATGGTAACGGCAAGCGCGTGGCGATAGGCGAAATCCAGCGGGCATTCTATGCTTGCTCTCGACTTTTTCACCGATGAACAAGGACTCGACAATGACCTGGTCCGCGACGCAGTACAGCACTTTCGAAAACGAGCGTACCCGACCGGTGCGTGACCTGGTGGCGGCATTGCCGCCCCGCAGTATCCGTACAGCCGTGGATCTGGGCTGCGGCCCGGGTAATTCGACCCAGGTCCTTGCGGAGCGCTATCCACAGGCCACAGTCACTGGCATCGACAGCTCCGAGGACATGCTCCGCGCCGCACGCGAGCGCCTGCCGGGTGTCGACTTCACCCTGGGCGATATCGCCACCTGGACGGCGCCTCAGGGGGTCGATGTGATTCTCGCCAATGCCTCGTTGCAGTGGTTGCCGGATCACGCGTTGCTGTACCCGCACCTGGTCAGGCAACTGACCGAGGGTGGCAGCCTGGCCATCCAGACCCCGGACAACCTCGACGAACCGGCCCATCGCCAGGCACGGGATATCGCCAGCCAGGGCCCCTGGGCCGACAAGATCGGTACGCTCCGGCACCCGCCCCGACACACGGCGGCTTATTACTACGATGTCCTCAGCCCGCATTGCAGCAAGGTCGAAGTCTGGCGCACCACCTATTACCACCCGCTGATGGGCGGGGCGCAGGCGGTGGTCGAGTGGTTCAAGGGGTCGGCCTTGCGTCCGTATCTGGCGGCGTTGAACGCCACTGAGCAAGCCGACTTTCTGCAGCATTACCTGCAGGCCATGGTCAGGGACTATCCGCCAGCGGCCGACGGCAAGGTGCTGTTGCCGTTCCCGCGGTTGTTCATCGTCGCCACGCGCTGAAGGCGGCTTTCAGTGGCTGGGCTGACGGCGCGGCCAGTGGCGGATCACCTGCACATATACCAGGGCATTGACCAGCACCACAACCGAACCCAGGAGCACCTGAGTACCCGGCGTCAGCCCCGCCGGGTAGATGATCGGCAGGATGTAGTGCTCGATGAAGCCGCCCTCGTAACCGGCCTGGCCCGCCGCCTGGCGCAAGCTGTTTTCCCAGTCGGTGAGGGGGCAGTACAAGTGCAAGAACTCCACGGCGATACCCCAGCACATCGCAGGCACGTGCCACCAGACAATGCCGCGCCACTTGAGCACCAGCAAGCCGCCGAACAGCACGAAGACAATGAACAGAAGATGAAACAGCACCAGTCCATCGGCGCTCAGGCGGTACAGCATGGCAATGCATCCTCGAGGTAGAAAATCCTTGTACGCCCCATGATAGAGGCAAACCGCGCAGGGCAGCCATGAGCCGATAACAGGCGTTGTCCTGTCGGCGTTGAACAGGCATGCTGGCGCCTTTCTGTCTGCGGAAACCGCCATGGACGCCTCCACACTTTTGCTTTACATCATTGCCGCCGGGGCGGTGATGATCACTCCGGGCCCCGCCATGCTCCTGGCTCTTAATAACGGCGCCAGCCACGGCATGCGCGTGGCCGGCTTTGGCATGGCCGGGGCGATGCTTTCCGATCTGTTGCTGATCGCTGCCGTGGGCTGTGGCCTGGGGGCGTTGCTGCAGGCTTCCGAACAGTTGTTCAGCCTGGTCAAGTGGGTCGGGGCGGTGTATCTGCTGTACCTGGCATGGGTGCTCTGGCGCGCCCCGAGCAATGCCCTTGAACGGGTGCCGATGAATGCCGGCGCCACGGGCCGTTCGGCGTTTCTGCGCGCGTTGTTCGTCGGTCTGTCCAACCCCAAGGGCTTGCTGTTTTTCTCGGCGTTTCTGCCGCAGTTCATTCGTCCGGACCAGCCGGTGGCCGAGCAGTACCTGGTGCTGGCGATCACCAGCGCGGCGCTCGACGGGGTGATGATGGCGGTCTACGCCTATGGTGGCCGGCATGCCATGCGGCGTTTCTCGGCGCGCACCATGCAGTGGATCAACCGCAGCTGTGCCGGGATGCTGGCGGCGCTGGCGGTGGGCTTGAGCCTGTACCGGCGCAGCGATACACATTAAGTACAAACAACGAGGGAGGATCAGTGATCCTCCCTCGTTGTTTGTGGTCGCGACTCAGGACGCTTCGCGGTAGGGGTTGCGTGGATCGTGCTGCCAGTCGAGGAACGGCTTGCCGGTGTCCTGCGGCACCATCTGGATGCAGTCCTGCACCGGGCAAGTGATCTGGCACAGGTTGCAGCCCACGCACTCGGCGTCAATCACCTCATAGCGGTGGCTGCCATCGGCCTGCTTGAGGTTGGCGATGGCCTGGTGCGAGGTGTCCTCACAGGCGATATGGCAGCGTCCGCAACCGATGCAGGCGTCCTGGTCGATTTTGGCGATGACCTGGTAGTTGATGTCCAGGTACTTCCAGTCGGTGGTGTGGCCCACGGCGCGACCGCTGAAGTCCTGCAGGCTGCGGTAGCCCTGACTGTCCATCCAGCGCGAGAGACCATCCTTCATGTCTTCGACAATGCGAAAGCCATGGAGCATGGCGGCGGTGCAGACCTGCACGGCACCACAGCCCAGGGCGATGAACTCGGCCGCGTCACGCCAGCTACCGATACCGCCGATGCCGCTGATCGGCAGGCCGCGGGTGGCCGGGTCACGGGCGATTTCGGCGACCATGTTGAGGGCGATAGGCTTGACCGCCGAGCCGCAGTAGCCGCCGTGGGTGCTCATGTCGCCGACAATCGGCAGGGCGATCATGCGTTCGAGGTCGACGCTGGTGATCGAGTTGATGGTGTTGATCAACGACACCGCGTCGGCACCCCCGCGATGGGCGGCGCGGGCAGACTGACGGATGTCGGTGATGTTGGGGGTGAGTTTGACGATCACCGGCAGCGAGCAATGGGTCTTGCACCAGCGCGTGACCTGCTCGACATACTCCGGCACCTGGCCAACCGCCGCACCCATGCCGCGTTCGGGCATGCCGTGGGGGCAACCGAAGTTCAGCTCGATACCATCGGCGCCGGTGGCCTCCACCAGCGGCAGAATGGCTTTCCATGATTCTTCGACGCAAGGCACCATCAGCGACACGATCAGGGCACGATCGGGCCAGTCCTTTTTCACCTGGGTGATTTCCCGCAGGTTGATGTCCAGCGAGCGGTCGGTGATCAGCTCGATGTTGTTGATGCCCATGACCTCGCGGTTGACCCCGTAGTGGGCCGAGTAGCGCGACGACACGTTGACGGCGGCCGGGTCTTCGCCAAGGGTTTTCCAGACCACACCGCCCCAGCCGGCCTGAAAGGCGCGGACCACGTTGTAGGCTTTATCGGTAGGCGGCGCGGAGGCTAGCCAGAACGGATTGGGCGCCTTGATCCCGGCAAATTCGATCGACAGGTCAGCCATTATGCAGCCTCCACATTGAGCATCAGTTGCGCATGCATGGCCTCGGCGGCCAGCTTGCCGTGCTGCACGGCCTGGACGGTGAGGTCCTGGCCCAGGTGGGTACAGTCGCCGCCGGCATACACGCCGGGCAGGCTGGTGCGCATGTGTTCATCGACACGAATGCGCTCGCCGTCGCGGGCCAGGGTTTGTCCGCTGCTGTCACTCAGGGCCTGACCGTCGAAGGCCTGGCCGATGGCTTTGAAGATGGCGTCGGCGGCCAGTTCAAAGGTTTCCCCGGTGGTCTGCAGGCGGCCGTCGAGCATGTGCGTGCGGGCAAAGCGCATGCCGCGCACCCGGCCATGATCGTCGAGCAGCACCTGTTCAGGCTGGGCCCAGGTCAGCAGGCGCACCTGGTTCTCCTTGGCGATGTGCTGTTCATGCTCGGTGGCGCCCATGTCCTCGAAGCCACGGCGGTACACCAGGTTGACGTCGCGGGCGCCGAGACGGGCCATCTGTACGGCCATGTCGATCGCCGTGTTACCGGCGCCGAGGACGATGCAGCGGTCGGCCACGGGGAGGGTGGTCAGGTCCTCGGCCTGACGCAGTTCGCGGATATAGTCGGTGGCGGCGAGCATGCCGGCGGCGTTTTCATCGGCCAGGCCCAACTGGCGGCTGGCGTTCAGGCCAAGGCCGAGGAACACCGCATCGAACTGCTGTTGCAGCTCGGCGAGGCTGAGGTTCTCACCCAGCACCTGGCCATGACGGACCTCGATTCCGCCGATCTGCAGAACAAAGTCCACCTCGCGCTGGGCGAAGTCATCGACCACCTTGTACTTTGCAATCCCGTACTCATTCAGGCCCCCGGCTTTGGGCCGGGCCTCGAAGATCACCACATCATGACCATGCCAGGCCAGGCGGTGGGCACAGGACAACCCGGCAGGCCCGGCGCCGACCACGGCGATCCGCTTGCCGGTGCTGGCGGCGCGCTGGAAAGGGTGTTCGTCGAACTCGGCGTGATCAACGGCATAACGCTGCAGCAGGCCGATGAGCACCGGCGCGCATTCCTGGTGATGGTTACGCACACAGGCCTGCTGGCAGAGGATTTCGGTCGGACAGACGCGCGCGCAACTGCCGCCGAGGATGTTGGCCGAGAGGATTTTCTCCGCCGCACCCTGGACGTTCTCCTGATGGATGTTGCGGATGAACGAAGGAATGTCGATGTCGCTGGGGCAGGCGTTGACGCACGGGGCGTCGTAGCAGTACAGGCAGCGGGAGGCTTCCACGGCAGCCTGGCGGGCATTGAGTGGTGGCGCCAGGTCGCTGAAGTGCTCGGCGAGGGAGGCGTTGTCGGTGGACGGTCGGGGGAGGTGGCTGAGGGACTCGATCACGGTGGTTTCCTCATGTTTCTTATTGTTGGTGCTTTGATCGCGGGGCAAGCCCGCTCCCACCGGGGAAGGTGATACCTGTGGGAGCGGGCCTGCCCCGCGATGCTGCTAGCGCTTTACCGCAGCCGGACGCGAATGCTCGGCACGCTTGCTCAACAGATCGAACACCGCCGGGTACGCCGGCCGCTCGATGTAGCGTCCGGCTCCGCGCTCGGCGCGCAGATCACCATTGGCCCAGACCAGCTTGCCCTGGCTGATGGTGTGGCTGGGGATGCCGCGCACGGTCTTGCCTTCGAAGATGTTGAAGTCGACCTGTTGATGATGCGTCGCCGCAGAGATGGTCCGCGTGCCTTGCGGGTCCCAGAGCACCAGGTCGGCATCGGCGCCCACGCGCAGGGCACCTTTGCGCGGGAACAGGTTGAAAATCTTCGCGGTGTTGGTGGAGGTCAGGGCGACGAAGTCCTGCATCGACAGCTTGCCGCTGTTCACCCCTTCGTCCCAGAGCACCGCCATGCGGTCTTCGATACCGGCGGTGCCGTTGGGAATGCGGCTGAAGTCGTCGCGCCCGGCGGCTTTCTGCTCGGCGCAGAAGCAGCAGTGATCGGTGGCGGTGGTGTGCAGGTTGCCCGATTGCAGGCCGCCCCACAGGGCTTCCTGATGGCCGTCCTTGCGTGGCCGGAAGGGCGGGCTCATGACGTAGCCGGCGGCGGTTTGCCAGTCGGGATGACGGTATACGCTGTCGTCCAGCAGCAAGTGCCCGGCGAGGACTTCGCCGTAGACCTGTTGGCCCTTGGCGCGGGCATAGGTGATCTCGTCCAGCGCTTCGCGGGTCGACACGTGCACCAGGTACACCGGTGTGCCCAGGGTCTCGGCAATGCGGATGGCGCGGCTGGCCGCTTCGCCCTCGACCTGGGACGGCCGCGACAATGGATGCGCCTCGGGGCCGGTGATGCCCTGGGCGATCAGCTTGCGTTGTAGGTGGTAGACCAGCTCGCCGTTCTCGGCATGCACGGTGGGCACGGCGCCCAGTTCCAGGCAGCGTTCAAAGCTGGCCACCAGGGTGTCGTCGGCGGCCATGATTGCATTCTTGTAGGCCATGAAGTGCTTGAAGCTGTTGATGCCGTGCTGGCTGACCAGCTCGCCCATCTCCTCACGCACCTGTTCGCTCCACCAGGTGATGGCGACGTGAAAGCCGTAGTCGGAGGCGGATTTCTCCGCCCAGCCGCGCCACTGATGAAAGGCTTCGAGCAAGGATTGCTGCGGGTTGGGAATGACGAAATCGATGATCGAGGTGGTACCACCGGCCAGGCCTGCCGCGGTGCCGCTGTAGAAGTCTTCGCTGGCCACGGTGCCCATGAAGGGCAGTTGCATGTGGGTGTGCGGGTCGATGCCGCCGGGCATCAGGTACTGGCCGCTACCGTCGAGAATTTCGCAGCCGCTGGGTGGGTCGAGGTCGGTGCCGATGGCCTTGATCACACCGTCGGCACAGAGCACGTCGGCACGATAACTTTCCTCATGGGTAATCAGGGTGGCACCACGAATCATAAGCGTCATCAGAGGCTCCTCGCAGGCTTGACCGGTTGATACCGGTTCTAGGTTTTGTTCTTTTTGCAGCGTAGGTCAAAACCTGTCATCGCTGACAGGAATTGAATCTAGTAGGGGTTCGGAAAATCGGCAAATAATTAATTTATAAGCTTATAACGCTGATATTTCATTGAATTTAAACGATTTGTAGTCGATGGCGAGTTGCAGGCAAAACGACCAGTGGTCCTGTCGTTCTTGACAGGTTGTGGAAATGGTCAAGATTTCTCATGGGCACCCGTGATTGCCCCCATGCCGTGCAAGTACCTCCAAAAACACAAAAACAGTGGAGTGGCCATGCAGCAGAACCGATCGCAAGTGCGTGAACGTGATGGCTTGTACGAACTCGACGCCGGCAGCGACGTCCTCGACAGCCCCCGCTACAACCACGATATCGCCCCGACCAAGGTGCACGAGCGTACCTGGAACAAGTGGCACATCACCGCGCTGTGGGTCGGCATGTCGATCTGCGTGCCGACCTACACCCTGGGCGGGGTGCTGACCGCTTACTTCGGCCTGACCGTCGGTGAAGCGCTGCTGGCGATTCTGCTGGCCAACACCGTGGTGCTGATCCCGCTGACGCTCAATGCCTTTCCCGGGACCAAATACGGCATTCCCTTTCCGGTGCTGCTGCGTTCTTCGTTCGGCATCATCGGCTCCAACGTGCCGTGCCTGATCCGCGCCCTGGTGGCGTGCGGCTGGTTCGGTATCCAGACGATGTTCGGCGGCCTGGCCATTCATCTGTTCCTCGGTTCGCTGTCGGCGGACTGGAAGGCCCTGGGCGGTACCGGTGAGGTGATCGGCTTCATGCTGTTCTGGTGCCTGAACCTGTGGGTGGTGCTGCGCGGGGCCGAATCGATCAAGTGGCTGGAAACCCTGTCGGCGCCATTGCTGGTGCTGGTCGGCGCCGGGCTGCTGGTGTGGGCCTTGCCCAACGTCTCGATCAGCGAATTGATGGCGCAGCCGCCCAAGCGTCCGCAAGGGGCGAGCGTCTACGGTTACTTCTTTGCCGGGCTCACCGCCATGGTCGGCTTCTGGGCCACCTTGTCGCTGAACATCCCCGACTTCAGCCGTTACGCGAAAAGCCAGAAAGACCAGATCCTCGGGCAGATTTTCGGCCTGCCGCTGACCATGTTCCTGTTCGCTGCGCTGGGTGTGGTGCTGACCGCCGCCTCGGCCTCGCTGGTAGGGCAGACGGTGTCCGACCCGGTCAGCCTGATCGGGCATATCCAGAGCCCGGTGTGGGTGGCGCTGGCCATGGCGCTGATCATCATCGCCACCTTGTCGACCAACACCGCAGCGAACATCGTTTCCCCCACCAACGACTTCCAGAACCTGGCGCCCAAGTGGATCGGCCGCACCCTGGCGGTGCTGCTCACCGGTCTGGTCGGGCTATTGCTGATGGCCCATGAACTGTTGAAAAAGCTCGGGTTGATTGTCAGCGACGTCAGCCTCGAAAGCGTCTACTCCAACTGGCTGCTGGGTTACTCCAGCCTGCTCGGGCCGATTGCCGGGATCATGGTGGTGGACTACTTCCTGATCCGCAGGCAAACCCTGGACCTCGCCGGTTTGTATCGCGATGACGTCTACCCGGCCTGGAATGCCGCCGGCTTCATTGCCTTCGGGGTGCCGGTGGCGCTGACCCTGCTGTCACTGCAGAGCGCGAGTTTCAGCTGGTTCTATGACTTTGGCTGGTTCACCGGTTCCGCCCTGGGCGGGCTGATCTACTACGGGCTTGGCCAGCTCAAGGCCGCGCGTGCGGCCAACCTCAAACCCACCGTGTAGTGCTTACGGCCCACAGAGGCCGAGCAGCAGATGCAGGAGAAGAACATGCAATCAACACAGGAAGTTCTGCAATCGAGCCATCGGCATATCAACGGCGAACGCCTGTGGCAGTCGCTGATGGACCTGGCGCGCCTGGGCGCGACGGTCAAAGGCGGAGTATGCCGCCTGGCGCTGACCGACCTGGATCGCCAGGCCCGCGACCTGTTCGTCAAATGGACCGAGGAGGCCGGTTGCACGGTGACCATCGACGGCGTCGGCAACATCTTCGCCCGGCGCCCTGGGCGCAACCCGCAACTGCCGCCGGTGATGACCGGCAGCCATATCGATAGCCAACCCACCGGCGGCAAGTTCGATGGCTGTTTTGGGGTGTTGGCGGGGCTTGAAGTGATGCGCACCCTCAATGACCTCAAGATCGAAACCGAGGCGCCGCTGGAAGTGGTGGTCTGGACCAACGAAGAAGGCTCGCGCTTTGCCCCGTGCATGATGGGCTCGGGGGTGTTTGCGGAAAAATTCACCCTCGAGGAGACCCTGGCCAAGACCGACGCCGAGGGCATCAGTGTCGGCCAGGCGCTCAACGCCATCGGCTATGCCGGGCCGCGGGCGGTCAGTGGTCACCCGGTGGGGGCGTATTTCGAGGCGCATATCGAGCAGGGGCCGATCCTCGAAGACCAGCACAAGACCATCGGCGTGGTACTCGGCGCGCTGGGGCAGAAGTGGTTTGACCTGACCTTGCGCGGCGTCGAAGCCCACGCCGGCCCTACGCCGATGCACCTGCGCAAGGATGCCCTGGTCGGGGCCAGCGCGGTGGTGGCTGCGGTCAACCGTGTGGCCCTGGAGCATCAACCACATGCCTGTGGCACCGTTGGTTGCCTGCAGGCCTATCCGGGCTCGCGCAACGTGATTCCCGGCGAAGTGCGCATGACCCTGGATTTTCGTCACCTGGAGCCTGCGCGCCTGGACTCGATGATCGCCCAGGTCCGCGATGTGATCAGCAGCACCTGCGAGCAGCATGGGCTGAGCCATACCCTGACACCGACGGCGGACTTCCCGCCGCTGTACTTCGCCGACGGCTGTGTCGAGGCCGTGCGCAGTGCGGCTCAGGGCCTGGGCTTGTCGCACATGGACATCGTCAGCGGCGCCGGCCATGACGCGATCTTTCTCGCCGAGCTGGGGCCGGCCGGGATGATTTTCGTGCCCTGTGAAGGCGGCATCAGCCACAACGAAATCGAGAATGCAGCGCCTGAGGACCTGGCCGATGGTTGCGCAGTGCTGTTGCGGGCAATGCTGGCGGCGGCGCAGGCGGTAGCGCGGGGCAGGGAGGCGGCGTAGGCCCTATTGCCAGCAAGGTCGGCCCCCAGATTACGCACCTTGTGGGGGCGGGCTGGCGCGCTCAATCGGCACCTGCAGGGTCGATTTCACCCGCTCCAGCACGACGATGGTGCGAAACCACTTCACATTCGGGTTGTCATGGAACAGGCGCTGGGTCAGGGCCTGGAACTCGCTCATGCTCGCGACCGTCAGCACCAGCATGAAATCGGCATCGCCAGTGACGTAATAGCACTGCTGGATCTCCGGCCCCGAGAAGGCTTGCTTCATCAGCTCAAGGTCTGCCGACTGGGTCCGCTCGGCATGCACCTCGACCATCAAGGTAATCACCTGGCCGACTTTCTCCGGGTCGACAATCGCCACGTTGGCCTGGATAAATCCGCCGCTCTGCAGGCGCTGGATACGCCGCTGCACAGAGGCCGTGGACAGGTGCACCTGCTCGGCCAGGGTTCGCAGCGGCAGGCTGTTGTCCTGCTGCAAGCGGTGCAGCAGGGCAAGGTCGAAATCATCCAGAGCAGGCTTCATGTGCAATATTTTCTCATCTGCAGGGTGAAAAACGAGGGCACTTTTCAGGCGTTACGCAATAAATTATCACCTCCTGAAGACCCGCGTGAAGGACACTGCCATGCACCGGCCCGCAACCCCCAACGCCTCCCTGGGCGTGCTGCTCAACGTACTGGCGTCGGTACTGTTTGCCGTGATGTATGCCTACACCCATCTGCTTGAGCGCCTGGGCGGTGAAGAAATCTACGGCTGGCGGATCCTGCTGACCGTGCCCTGCCTGACGCTGATGGTGTTTGCCAGTGGTCACTGGCATGAGGTGCGCCGACTGTTCCAGCGGGTTTTTGCCGAGCGCTGGTTCTGGGCGGTGCGCCTGCTGTCGGCGGCGTTGCTCGGGGTACAGCTGTGGCTGTTCATGTGGGCGCCGATCAATGGCTATGGGCTGGATGTGTCGCTGGGCTATTTCCTCATGCCGCTGACCATGGTGATCGTTGGCCGCCTGGCCTTCAATGACAGCATCAGTCGCCTGCAACTGCTGGCCTGTGCGCTGGCGGCGTTGGGCATCATCAACCAGATCGCGATCGCCAAGGCCATTACCTGGCCGGTGCTGGCGGTGGGGCTGGGTTATCCGTTGTACTTCTGGCTGCGCCGGGTCAGCGACAGCAACAACATGGGCGGACTGTGGTTCGACATGAGCCTGAGCCTGCCGGTCAGTTTGTTGTTGGTGCTCAAGGGTGGTGTGGTACTGGGTGTCGCTGGCAGTGCTTCGGACTTGCCCTGGCTGGTCGCCGGGCTGGGGCTGATCAGCGCATCCGCCCTGGCCCTGCAGGCGTTGTCGGGGCCGCGCCTGAACCTGACCCTGTTCGGCCTGCTGGTCTATGTCGAGCCGGTTCTTCTGGTGCTCGCCGCGATCCTGCTGGGAGAGACCATCGCCCCCGCGCAATGGCCCACCTACATCGCCATCTGGCTGGCCGTGTTGGTCCTGGTGGTGGAAGGCGGCCTGAGCCTGAGCAACAGCCGCCGTGGTTACTCGCCCAGCCGCTGCTCGCGCGAAGGTGGATAGCCAAAGTAGGCGCTGTAGCACTTGCTGAAGTGCGAGACCGAAACAAAGCCGCAGGCAATTGCCACGTCCATCAGCGGCAGGTCGGAGTACTGCAGCAGGCGCCGGCTCTTGGTGATGCGCAATTCCATGTAGTAGCGGCTGGGCGAGGTGCCCAGCTGGGCCTGGAACAAACGGTCGATCTGGCGTCGCGAACGACCGCTGTAGCTGGCGAGTTGATCCAGGCTCAAGGTTTCTTCCAGGTTGTTTTCCATCAACTCGACGATGGTGCGTAGCGGTGCGCTCATGGACTTTTTCGAGCTGCTGTCGACCCGGCGGAAACGTGCCCCGGAGAACGCCAGAATTTCCTCGACCCCGGCCGCCAGCGCTTCGCCCTGTTGCAGCTTGAGCAGCGCCAGCATCATCTCCAGCGCGCCATTGGGGCTGGCCGCAGTCAAGCGGTCGCGGTCGAGAACAAAACTTGCCGGAGTAATCGTGCTTTGCGCGCTGCGCTCGGCCAGGCTGGCACGTTGCTCGGGGTGGATGGTGCAGCTGTAATCAGTCAGCACCCCGGCACGGCCAAGAAAATACGCACCGTTCCACAGCCCGCCCAGGGCCAGGCCATGGTTTGCCGCTTCGCTCAGCAGACGGTCCAGCTCGGGGTATTTCAGTGGCGTACGCAAGCCGCCGCAGACCACCAGCATGTCCAGGTTCTCCAGGCTGGCCCGCTCAAGGCCGGCGGCATAGATTTCCAGCCCAAGATCGCTGATTACCCGCTCACTGCCCAGTGACAGCGGGGTGATGACGAACAGGTTGTTCTGCAGCAGGTTGGCGGTGACCAGCACATCCATGGCCACGGTGAAGCTGGCCATGGAGAAGTTCTCAAGCAGCAGGAAGCCGACGCGATAGGCGGGCGCAGACGGCGCCTGCGGGTGCTTGAGGTTCAGCATGTTTGTTGTACTGGATTTCTGGCTGAAGTGGCGAGGGCTGGGCAATTTCGGCTCCGCAGGGCATCGATGGGTAAAGCATGCGCGGATGATCATGCCTGACATCGTACGGGATGCGAATACACCGCAGGCTTATCTTTGACGCCATCGAGACTGAGCAGTCAGCACAAGGCCGCGCAGTGGAACGACCCGCTGCGCAGCCTTGGATCACGGCGGCCTAGTACATGCGCACAACTGGCCGAAAATCGCCGTTGAGGTGCGGTCCGACCCTGTTGGCCGGACGATAGTCCGGGTCGGCGTCGAGGCGTTGTTTTACCGTGGGAGCAATTTTTTCCTGGCCGTTTTCGGTTTCACCGATGGTGCGGTAGTAGGGCGGCACCAGTTTGCTGTACGACCCGCCGAGAAAGTCCTTGTAGGAGTTCTTCAACGGCAGCAAGGCAGAGGGCGCTTTCGGCGCTTTCTTTGGATCGAGTTTCAGGCCGCAGGCAACCGCTTTTTCCATCATCCAGATCAGCGCCAGGTCAGACAGGCGGTCTTTGAGGTAGCCGCCGCCGATATTGGCGTGCGCCCCGGCGAACCACACTTGCTCGATGGTCTGGGTGGGCTTGTGTTTCGGCGCCCACATTGTGCAGTCGTAGTTCTTGCGCCACTCATCGACGGCCAGTGCCTGGAAGGCGTTTTTTACAATGCCGCTCAGCTCGGTGTCGTGGAATTCATAGTAGGAACGGTTGAACCAGCTGAACGACTCCAGCGGAATACCCAGGGCTCCGACGGTGTCCCAGACGCCGAGAAAGTGAATATCAATGGTCCTGGCGTAAGTGGCGCGAAACAGCTTGGCGGCTTCGGTATCCGCGGATTTATCGCGGTTGCGGTACAGTGAGTAGGCTTCGCCGATACGGGATTTGTGTTTCTTCTGCAGCAGTCCGCAGTTTCTGATCAGGCCCACCAGGCTGCGCGCGGTGTAAGCGCCGCGGCTGAAGCCGAACAGGTAAACCTGGTCCCCCTCTTCGTAGCGTTCAATCAGCTCCTTGTAGCCCTGCTGGATGTTCTCGCTCAGACCGACACCAAAGATCCCGCCTTTGAGCTTGTCATACCACTGTGTGCCGACCCCTTCGTCATACCATTTATGCTGAGCGGTTCCGTCTTTGCTGGCAGCGGTAATGCTTTCATACAGTCGCCAGACATTGGTGCTTTCGCCTTCCTCAATGTCCGAGCCGGTGTCGGGGGTGTTCCAGGTGCCGTCAAAGCACAGGACGATCTTTTTGCTCATGGAGTGCTCCTTTATTTTCAGTGGTTCACGGCGGGTGCTGTGGTGAAAGACAAAGGTCATGCGAAGGGAGGCACTAACAAAAAAGTGCCGCAATCAGTATAAGCAGGTTACCAACGGGTCATTTGCTTGCAACGTGAGAGTCATGACATGTCCTCATCCCATCTTGACCCGCTGCGCCGGGAAATCGAACAGCGCCGGGTCGTCCCGGCCCCCGAACCCTGGCAGCTCAAGGCACGCTTGACCATCGCTGGCCTGCTGGAGGTTGGTTTTGATCATGACAGCGAGTTGCTGCTGGTCGCTTCCAGTTCCGGGCGCAGCGTGATCAATTGCCAGACCGGCGAGAAAGTGGCCCGGGATCGCACCGATAACCTGGGCAGTGACCGTCACCTGGAAACCCGCGGCATCGGCCCGCTGCACGAGCGGGTAATCCGCATGGCCGGGATCAATGGTGGTGGCTTGCCGGTGGCCACCGCCGATGGCTGGATGATTGAAGACATCACCTTGGTGTGGCCCGAGCAACACCTGTTGCTGGTCGAGCCGGGTTCCTGGCTACACGGCGCGCGCTACAACCGCCCGGCGCTGTTTCACAAGCTCGGGGTCGAGCTGGAAGTGCGGGCCTTCGGGTTTTCCTACACCGGCTTGACCTTGGTGATTGCCACCGCGGGGGAGGTGGTGGTGTACGGGCGCTGCGGCAAATCCGTGTCTGTCTGATCCTTCAACGCTGCCTGCGACGGCGTTGGTCGCCCTGTTTAAACACCCCTCGTCGCTTTTAAGTGCGAAATTTCCCACTTAATGGGAATCCTGTTTCACCCTTTGGGAAAACCCTGTGCACCATGTTCGCAAGGAGCACATATGAACTACAACACGCCCACCGATCGCCTGCTGCAGATTCTCGTCGCCCTTGGTCAGGCCAATGAAGCCGTGTCGGCCAAGGAACTGAGCCTGCAACTGGAACAGCCCTTGAGCAGCACCTACCGGCACCTGAAAACCCTGCTGCGCTGGGGGCTGGCCGAAGACAATGGCCATGGCCGCTATCTGCCGGGCCCGGCGTGTCTGCAGCTGGCAAACAAGTTCGACCGCGAAGCGCTGCTGGTGTCGCAGGCTCTGCCTGAGCTCAAGCGCCTGGCCGAATTGAGCCGGGAAAGTGTGGCGTTGATGGTGCCGAGCAATGGTCAGGCGATTTGTATCGAGCTGATCGACAGCCCGCAGCCGCTGCGTTGCTGCTATCAGAAGGGGCTAGCCCAGCCACTGTTGGTCGGTGCTTCAGCGCGGGTGCTGCTGGCGCACATGGCCCCTGAACGCAGCGAGGCCATCCTCCACGAACAGGGTGTCGATGCTGAAGGCATTGAGGTCTATCTGCAAAGCTTCATCCCCATCCGCGACCAGGGCTATGCCGTCAGCCTTGGCGAAATCGACGACGGCATCTGGGGCGTCAGCGCCCCGGTGCTCGACAGCCGCAACCGTTTGCACGGCGCAATCAGCCTGATGGCCCCGGCCTTTCGAGCCCAGCAAAGCAGCGATCGCCTGACCCGCTGGACCCGAGAGGTCGCCCTGCGCGTAGGCGCGCGGCTGGACTGAATCCACCTGGAGTACCCGCATGACTGCAACTACCGCCATGCCCCTGTGGCAAGGCCGAATCGACGCTGGCGAAGGCGCGTCGGCCCTGCGCTGGCACCAATGGGTGCAGCCCTACACCTGTGAGCAAGCGCCTGGCACCGCGCTGGTGGGCCTGGCCTGCGACGAAGGCGTTACCCGCAACCAGGGCCGTAGCGGCGCCCGCCAGGGGCCGCCGGCGCTACGCAAGGCCCTGGCCAACCTGGCCTGGCGTGGTCAGCGACCGCTGTACGACAGCGGTGATATCGACTGTGTCGGTAACGACCTTGAAGGCGCCCAGCAGGCTTACGCCCAGCGCGTCAGCCAGTTGCTCGAGCAGGGGCACTTGCCTCTGGGGCTGGGCGGCGGGCATGAAATCGCCTACGCCAGTTTCCTCGGCCTGGCCGAGCACCTGCGCCAGCGCGAGGAGCGCCCGCGGATCGGCATCCTCAACTTCGACGCCCACTTCGACCTGCGCCACGCCGCGCAAAGCAGCTCTGGTACGCCGTTCCGGCAGATTGCCGAGTACTGCCAACAGGCTGGGTTGGCCTTCGATTACTGCTGCCTCGGCGTGAGTGAACTGAACAACACCCAGGCCCTGTTCGATCAGGCCCAGCGCCTGAACGTGCGCTATCGCCTCGACCGGCAGATGCAACCATGGAATGTCGCGGCCATCGAGGCCTTTGTCGATGAGTTCCTGAGCGGCATCGACCACCTGTACATGACCCTGTGCCTGGACGTGCTGCCCGCCAGCCAGGCCCCTGGGGTGAGTGCGCCGTCGGCCCATGGTGTCGAGCTGATGGTGGTCGAGCACCTGGTCCGCCAGGCCAAGGCCAGCGGCAAGCTGCGCATGGCTGACATCGCTGAACTCAACCCGGGCCTCGACCAGGACCAGCGCACCGCACGCATAGGCGCACGGCTGCTGGCCTGTCTGGTCGACTGACGCTTTTCCTCCCTTAACTCCAAGTATAAAAACAAGAGTGCCAACCCATGCTGACCCTGCAACTCGATGCACTGACCACCGTCGCCCTGGCGCTTTTGCTCCTGGCGCTGGGGGCGCAACTGAAAAAACACAGCTACTGGCTGCGTCAACTCTGTGTACCGGCCCCGGTGATCGGTGGCTTTGGCTTTGCCCTGGTGGTGTGGCTGCTGCGCAACCAGCAGTGGCTGGACATCAAGCTCGACACCGCCATGCAAACCCCGCTGATGGTGGCGTTCTTCACCACGGTCGGTCTGGGCGGCAGCCTCGGCTTGCTGCGCCAGGGCGGTAAAATCCTCTTCATCTACCTCGGCGCCTGCTGGGGCCTGGCGTTGCTGCAGAACCTCGTAGGTGTCGGCATGGCCAAGGCGCTGGGCATCGACCCGCTGCTGGGGATCATGGCCGGTGCGGTGTCGCTGGAAGGCGGCTTTGGTGCCGCGGCGGCCTTCGGCCCGATTGCCGAGAGCCTGGGTACCAGCGGGGCGACGACCGCTGCGCTGGCCTCGGCGACCTTCGGCATGGTCGCCGGTGGTCTGCTCGGCAGCCCGGTGGCGCGCTATCTGATCGACCGCAAGAAGCTGGCGGTCAAGGCTGACCAGGTCGACACCCTGCAAGCGCTGGAAAAGGCCAACGAGGCCCCGAGCGTACCTCTGGATGCCGCCGTGCTGTTGCGCTTGCTGACCTGCATCCTGGTGATCATGGTCCTCGGATTCTGGATTGGCGATGCGTTGAAAGCACACCTGGGCATTGTTTTGCCGGTGTACGTCGGGGCGATGTTCGTCGCCATCATCCTGCGTAACCTCAACGACCGCGCACGGTTCATCGAGATACCGGACAACGCCGTCAGTACGGTGGGCGATATCAGCCTGGGGATGTTCCTGACCATGGCGATGATGAGCCTCAAGTTCTGGGAGCTGGAACAACTGGGCCTGCCGTTGCTGGTGATTCTGGTGGTGCAGGTGGTGATCATGGTGTTGCTGTGCATCTTCGTGCTGTTCCGCCTGTTCGGCGGCAACTACGATGCCGCGGTGCTCTGCGCCGGCTACATGGGCCACGGCCTGGGCGCTACACCGAATGCCGTGGCCAACATGGGCGCCATCTGTGACCACTACAAAGTGTTCTCCTACAAGGCCTTCATCATCGTGCCGCTGTGTGGCGCGGTATTGATCGACATCGTCGCCTTGCCGTTGATTACCTGGTTCATCAACGCCTTCGCCTGATTCAAATAATCGCGGGGCAAGCCCGCTCCCACCTGCTCTGTGGGAGCGGGCTTGCCCCGCGATAAGGCCCCGCACGACCACTGACGTGGCGAAAAACGCTTTTCTCCCTTTCGAGTTCCGTCAAGGGAGGGCACAATGCGTGTCCTTTTTTTGGCCGGCCTTGCCGGGGGCCTCGAAATGATCAAAACGCCGTATTACCTCATCGACAAAACCAAGCTGCTGCGCAACATGGAGAAGATCGCCTACGTGCGTGAAAACTCCGGGGCCAAGGCCCTGCTGGCACTCAAGTGCTTCGCCACCTGGTCGGTGTTCGACCTGATGCAGCAGTACATGGACGGCACCACCTCGTCGTCGCTCTACGAGCTCAAGCTGGGCCGTCAGAAGTTCGCCGGCGAAGCGCACGCCTACAGCGTGGCCTGGGCCGACGACGAGATTGGCGAGATGGTCGAGAACTGCGACAAGATCATCTTCAATTCCATCGGCCAGCTGCAACGCTTCGCCGAACAGACCGAAGGCACCGTGCGCGGCCTGCGCGTCAACCCGCAAGTGAGCAGCTCCGACTACCTGCTGGCCGACCCGGCGCGTCCATTCAGCCGCCTGGGCGAGTGGGACCCGGTGAAAGTCGAGGAAGTCATCGAGCAGATCTCCGGCTTCATGTTCCACAACAACTGCGAGAACGGCGACTTCGCACTGTTCGACCAGATGCTGTGCACCATCGAAGAGCGCTTCGGTCACCTGCTGCACAAGGTCGAGTGGGTGAGCCTGGGCGGCGGTATCCACTTCACCGGTGAAGACTATGCCCTGGACGCGTTCTGCGCGCGCCTGAAAGCGTTCTCCGAGAAGTACGGCGTACAGGTCTACCTGGAGCCGGGCGAAGCGGCGATCACCCAGAGCGCCTCGCTGGAAGTGACCGTGCTCGACACCCTGTACAACGGCAAGCACCTGGCCGTGGTCGACAGTTCGATCGAAGCGCACATGCTCGACCTGCTGATCTACCGCCTCAATGCCAAACTCGCACCAAGCAGCGGCGATCACACCTACATGGTGTGCGGCAAGTCCTGCCTGGCCGGGGACATCTTCGGCGAATACCAATTTGATCGTCCGCTGGCCATCGGCGATCGGCTGTCGTTTGTTGACGCAGCGGGTTACACCATGGTCAAGAAAAACTGGTTCAACGGCCTGAAAATGCCGTCCATCGTAGTGAAACAACTCGACGGTACAGTCGAAGTGGTTCGTGAATTCGGGTTCGAAGACTACTTGTCCAGCCTGTCGTAAGCTGGCAGTAAAGGAGAGAAAGAGAAATTGAAGAAGAACGTTCTTATCATTGGTGCAGGAGGTGTCGCCAAGGTGGTGGCCCACAAGTGCGCGCAGCACAACGACGAACTCGGTCGTATTGCTATCGCGTCGCGCAACATCTCCAAATGCCAGGCCATCATCGACAGCGTCAAGGCCAAGGGCAGCCTCAAACAGCCTGCTGAAATCAAGGCATTCGCCCTCAATGCCCTGGATGTCGAAGCGACCAAGGCGCTGATCCGCGAAACCGAATCGCAGATCGTCATCAACGTCGGCTCCGCCTTCCTCAACATGTCGGTGCTGCGTGCCTGCATCGATACCGGCGTGGCCTATCTGGACACCGCCATCCACGAAGAACCGGGCAAAATCTGCGAAACCCCGCCCTGGTACGGCAACTACGAGTGGAAACACCTCGAGGAATGCCAGCAGAAGAACATTACCGCCATTCTCGGCGTAGGCTTCGACCCGGGTGTGGTCAACGCTTATGCGGCGCTGGCGCAACAACAGTATTTCGACCGCATTGATTCGATCGACATTCTCGACGTCAATGCCGGTTCCCATGGCAAGTACTTCGCCACCAACTTCGACCCGGAAATCAACTTCCGTGAGTTCACCGGGCAGGTGTGGAGCTGGCAGAACAGCCAGTGGACCAGCAACACCATGTTCGAAGTCAAGCGTACCGATGACTTGCCAGTGGTGGGTTCGCAGAACCTGTACCTGACCGGTCACGATGAAGTGCACTCGCTGTCGAAGAACCTCGATGTGCCGAACGTGCGCTTCTGGATGAGCTTTGGTGAGCACTACATCAACGTGTTCACCGTGCTGAAGAACCTTGGCCTGCTCTCCGAGCAGCCGGTCAAGACCGCTGAAGGCCTGGAAGTGGTGCCGCTGAAAGTGGTCAAGGCAGTACTGCCTGATCCATCGTCGCTGGCACCGGGCTACACCGGCAAGACCTGTATTGGTGACCTGGTCAAGGGCACCAAGGATGGCCAGCCACGTGAGATTTTCATCTACAACGTGGCCGACCATGAAGAGGCCTATGCCGAAACCGATAGCCAGGGCATTTCCTACACCGCTGGCGTGCCACCGGTGGCGGCCGCCTTGCTGGTTGCCCGTGGTGAGTGGGACGTGCAACGCATGGCCAACGTCGAGGAGCTGCCGGCTGAGCCGTTCCTCAAGGCGCTGGATGTGATGGGCCTGCCGACTCGCATCAAGGACGAGAATGGCGACCGTCCCTGGAGCTGATTGACCTTTAGCTCACAGGCTGCAAACAAACGGGATTGACGCGCAGATGCGTCAATCCCGTTTTTGTTTACGCAGCGGCCACCTACCTTTGAGCGCAGCAGCGTGCGGGTTTCAATTGGCCTGCGGTGTCGTCTCCAGCGCCTGCAAGGTCGTACAGACTTCCAGGTTCAATGCGACGAACCGATCCCAGTCATAGTGTTGCGCATAGTGCAGTTGGTACTGGCGGTCGACTCGACAGATATCCGGGCGCTGATGGTAGATACCACAGCTTTTGTTCGCCGCTTGATAGTGCTTGCATGTGCCGTCGCCGCGGTCGAGGAAGCGGGTCTCGGCGGCCAGGTGGACATTCTGGCAGCACAAACCGCATTGGCTGCATGGAAAGGGACTGCAGGAAGGGGTGGGCATGGCACCACATCTAATGGCGAGGTGAACGCCCGTGCGCAGGGCACGGGCGGGCTGGTCAGGCTCAGACTGGATCGAGATTGGCTTTCTGGCCACTCGACACCGCCGCGATATCGCGGACACGTTTGTCGGTCGACAACACCAGGTTGCCATCTTTGTCGAGGATCGGCGTATCGATCATGGCCTTGAGCAACTGAGCGAACTTGACGGCGCGGAACACTGCGTCCTTGCCCTGTTCGGAGAAGTCGCGGAAGTCGACACCCTGAGTCTCGATGACTTTCTTCAGTTCTGCCACGCTGTGACGCAGTTGCGCGCTGATCTTGGAGAAGGTGGAGTTGGCCAGGCTGGTGACCGTGTTGATGGCTTTGAGCTTGTCGGCCATGAGCTGGGCCTGGTCACGAAGGGTGCGCGCCTGTTCCATGTTGCTGCGGGCATTGTTCAAGGCTTCTTCGCCCTTGTTGCCCAGCACATGACCAAAAATGGCCAGTGCAGGGCCGGCGACGATGCCACCCAACACCATCATGCCGCCGGCCATGCCGTAGCCACCAGCCGCCAGCGAACCACCGCCCAGCCAGGCGAGGGTGGCGTTGGTCGCTGCCACGCCACCCAGCGAGGAGATTGCTGTGCCGGTACTGGCGGTAGCCAGCAGCATGGTGCCGTTGTAGGCACCGAATGCTAATGCCGCCCCGCCGCCCAGGCCTGCACCCAGGCCCAGGCCCGCGTCCATCAGTGCCTGATAGTCCTGGCGCAGGCCGGCCAGCGCCTTGTTGGAGAAGTCGCCAGCGGTGAGTTTGTCCAGCTCAGGGCTTTGCCCCAGTTGCACGTTCTTCAGGCGCTCATAGGTTTCGATAAACTCGGCAATGATGCCGTTGAACGCACGCAGCTTACGTTGACCGTAATCTTCCAGTGTCTTGTTGGCGTTCTGACGCTGGTCTTCGACCTTTTGATTTGCCGACTCCACCATCGAGCGCGCATCGTTGTTGAGGTCTTTGGCGTTGCTGTGGTCGATGGCACCGCTAACACCTTTGGCCGCACCGTACAAACCGGCAGCCGCAGCAGCCACACCAATAATCAGGGGAAGAGGCATGTACTGTTCCTTATTCGAGGATGATGGAAATGGTTTTGCTGACTTCCTTGTTCAGGGTCTCAGCACGCTCCAAGAGGTCGTCGAAGATGAAGTCTTCGAGCTGGAAGTGGCGCTGATATTCCTTGAGCAGTGCCCATTCGATACTGGAAATGTGTCCGTCTCGCAGCGCCACCAGCAGCAGCTCGAAGAGGATGACCTTAGGGGCGGTCGGCAGCTCGAACTTCTTGTCCTTGAGCAATTCCTTGAGCACGGTGGTAGCGGCTTGAACGCGTGACTCGGGCTTTTCCACCTTGGTGATCGGGAAGGTCTTGAGGACTTCGACCAGGCGGTCGCAGATCTCATCGGAAAAGGTCACGATGCCGAAAAGATTTCTGTGTTCCGGGGTGGCGCCTTCCATGTCGGCGATCAGTTCACGTTCCTGTTCACCCTCTTGGATTGACAGGGCTGTGAGGTCGGTGCCGGAGGTGAGTTCGTCGGCGGTTTTTCCGTCCCATAGCAATGGCTTGTCGGACAGAGCCAGTAATTTGGCTACCTTTACCAGGAATTTCTTGTCTGTATCAGACAGCAATTTGATCAGCATAGACGCGGTTGTCCTTCTTGGAAGCAGCATCAGGCGGCGTTGGTTAAAGAACCAGTGGGGCATCGGAGTTCATGAAGTCATCGAACTCGGCCCGGGTCTGGAATTGCAGTTGTTTACCGAGCAGGGTCGCGTACTGGTTGATGCTTTCAGCCAGCTTGTCGACGCTACCTGTACCGCTGACCACGGCCAGCAGTTGGTGGGTTTCACGTTGAAGTTGGGGGATCTCCCGGCGTACGAAATCGTCCAGCTGCTCCTGCTCCAGCGCGATTCGTTCGCGGGCAGCAGCCTCGATGGCGCGCACACGTGCCAGCCGCTCACGGGATAGCTCGGCACCACGGGCGGCATCCAGTGCGCTTTGGTAGAACAGCGACGACAGGGTGTAGCCAATCATTCCGCCAATGGCGGCACCCACGAAAGGCACCGGAATGGCCAGCTGGCCCAACGCAGCCATCATGCCGCTGGAGAGCATGCCTGCGCCTTTCTCACCCACTTCAGTCAGCAGTTGAGCTTCGCTGATCTCGCCGGTGACGAAGCGTTTGACCGAGCTGCCCAGCGACAAGCAGATGTTGATCGCCAGAGTCGGTGCGCTGGTATTGGCCAGTTGGCGTATGAAGGTGTTGCCCGATTGCTGCATGCCGCCCTTCAGGGCTGAGCCTGCGAAGGCGGTGGCGTAACCCAGGGCACCGGCTTTGGCGGTGTCGATGCCGACCTCCTTGAGCACTTCACCGGCATTCTTGTCGCCTTGCGCGGCGGCCAGGCAGTTCTGCAGCACTGAAATACTGCCGCCGATGATGGCGCCAAAACGAGCGCCTTCCAGGCCCGCCCGGTGGGCGGTTCGCCCGATATCCATCAGGGTGGCGAGCTTGGGGTGTTCGCGGTAGAAAATGGCGTCCTCGGTGGTCAGGCCACTGTCGCTGACGTTCTCCGCCAATTTGTCGTAGTTATCCGCTTCACGCCGTAACTTGGCTGCCGCCTCGGTGTTGCCGTTGGCTTCTGCCTTGTCGGCATTCAGGCGCCGTTGCCGGGCCTGTGCGCGGCAGTAATCGGACGCCGGCTCAACGCCCGAGCCACCTTCGAATTGCTCGCTGGGCAATTCCAGCCTGGTGCCTTGGTAGCGAGCGAACTTGCCGTCCTCACGGGCAATGTCATCGAGCAACTGATTGCGGTTGCCGACAAACTTCATCTGCGATTGAGAGCCTTCGATCACCTGGCCATCGAGCAACTGCACGCGGTCGACGACGGTGTGGTTCTTGCCGTATTGCGGCAAATCGTCGGTGCGTGAAGTCTTGACCTTGGAGCCACTGATGATGGCTTCAGCATTATCGCGGCTGGTGGTCGCCACTTCGGCGCTGTATCCGGCCTGCTGTTTGATGTTTTGTGCGGCAAACTGCGGGTCTTCGTTGACCTTGTGCTTGGCAATATCTGCCAGGCCTTTGGCGAAGCGCTGCCCGGTTTCGTTATCGACGCCGCGATAGCCCTTGATGTACTCGGCGTTGGCACTCCCGAAGCGCTGCACAGTTTCGTGTGCTGACAGCGCACTGGCGGTTCGGGCAATGTCCCGAGCGATTTCGTCCCGGCCTTCGTCTGGCACGTCGGTGTTACGGGCAGATTCATTGGAACTCATGTAGCCTCCTGGCAGGCATTGGCGAGGGCGGGGAGTGTGTGTTCGTAAAGACTGGCCGTGGCATCAAGCCTGGCTTTGATGAGGTGGGCCCAGCTATCAGGCGCATGCAGACGGATGTTTTCCCCCAGGCCGAAGACCCACCACAGGGTTTCCTGGTCATTGGGCACCTGTGCGTGCAAGCGATGCCAGTCGCTGTCGGGCAGCGGCTGCAGACGTTGCTCAACGCAGAGTGGGGTTTCGCCAAGCAGCCAGGCTAACTGTGGTGAAACGTCGGCGATCAGGCTGTGCTGCTCGACAGGCCCTGGATTATTGAAACCACCGCTGTGTATGTAGTGATCGATTTCGAAGCCGGGTTGCTCGCAGGCCGGTGTATCGAGGCAGACAGCCTGCTTGATACGGTGCAAGGCGAACTGCCGGGCATCGGTGTATCCCTCGACATTTGCGATCAGGTAGCTGACGGAGTGACGCGATATCAGGCCGGCGGGGTGAATGCGCAGGACTTTGTGTTCGCCCTTGCTGCGGCTCAGGTAATGGATCTGCAGTTGTCGCTGTTCCATCAGCGCTGTGGCGACTTCGCTCCAGATGGCTGGGTCCACTTCGGCCGGTCGTAGCGCCTTGCCATTCGGCACGGTACGCACGCACTTGGCCCAACGCGCCAGGTTGTTGCACTGCAAGCCCTGAATCTGTCGGTGGGCGAGGTCGAAGTGAGGCGCCAGCAGGCTCATCACGCTGGGCGGCAGTAACTTGCCAAGGTGACTTTCGGCCAGGACGTAGGCCAATGCGGTAGGCGTGTCCAGAGCGGGCAAATTGAACTGCGGCGTGTCCTTGGCAAAGCTCCAGTGAAACGGCCGCTGGCTTTCATCACATTGCAGCGGAAAGTCCAGTGACAGACGACCGGCAAGGTCACGCTGCAAGCTGCGAAGGTCGATATCGAATTGTTCGGCTCTGAGCCTGTCCAGCAATTCAGTGGTGGAAATGCTTCTGGGCGCTCGTGGAATGAGCCGTAGCATGGCCAGGTGCCTGAACAACCGGTCTTTGGGGTCTGACATGAAGAGGTATCAACCTTGATAATTCGCTGACGTCACTAATCTGGCGAACATTCCATTTGATGGCTTTTTAGCACCATTCAACGTTGTCGCCAAGGGCAATTAGCCATCATTCATGTCGTTGCGGTACTTTCCGTCGACCGTTGGCGGGACTTCTCGCGGTCCAGTTCTTTACGCAATTCGTCGATGGTCTGATTGCGCTTCATCATGGCCGCGCCAAGCGCAAGACCGAGGGCAAAGCAGATCAATTCCTTCATGGGGCACACCTCGCAGGTAGATGAAATGTTGAGATCAATCATTTCGCCACCAGGCGACAACCTGTGTCGTCTACTGCGAGAGGTTGGGGAAAAGGTAAAAAATTGCTCGTTGTCACTTGACCCTCTCCCTGGCGGGAGAGGGTCGTGTGGCCATTTCAGCCGTGATGAATGTCGCGGTCTTTGGTCTCCGGCAGGAAGAAAATACCCAGGATCGCCGTCATCACCGCGATCACGATCGGGTACCACAGCCCGTAATAGATATCCCCCGTGGCCGCCACCATGGCGAACGCCACCGTCGGCAGGAAACCGCCGAACCAGCCGTTGCCGATGTGGTAGGGCAGCGACATCGAGGTGTAGCGGATACGCGTCGGGAACAGCTCCACTAGCCAGGCGGCAATCGGGCCGTAGACCATGGTCACGTAGATCACCAGAATGGTCAGCAGCAGTAGCACCATCGGGTAGTTGGTCTTGGCCGGGTCGGCTTTCTCGGGGTAACCGGCGTCCTTCAGGGCGCCGCTAAGAGTTGCGACGAAGGCATCATTCTGCGCCTTGAAGTCGGCGGCCGGCATGCCGGACCCCTCAAAACTCTGCAGTACTTTGTCACCGATGCGGATCTGCGCGACAGCGCCAGGTTCGGCTTTCACGTTCTCGTAAGGAATCGCGCGTTTTGCCAGCACGTTTTTCGCCAGGTCGCAGGAGCTGGTGAATTTGGCCTTGCCCACCGGGTCGAACTGGAACGCGCATTTATCGGGATCGGCGATCACCGTCACCGGGTTCTTTTCCTGGGCAATGAACACGTCAGGGTTGCCGTACTCGGTCAGTGCTTTAAAGATTGGGAAGTAGGTCAGCGCGGCGATGATACAGCCGGCCATGATGATGCCCTTGCGGCCGATGCGGTCGGAGAGGCTGCCGAACAGGATGAAGAACGGCGTGCCGATCAGCAGCGAGCCGGCAATCAGCAGGTTGGCGGTTTGCGGGTCGATTTTCAGTGTCTGCAACAGGAAAAACAGCGCATAGAACTGCCCGGTGTACCAGACCACCGCCTGCCCGGCAGTACCGCCGAGCAGGGCCATGATCACGATCTTGAGGTTGTCCCAGCGGGCGAAGGATTCAGTCAGCGGCGCCTTGGAGGCTTTGCCTTCGGCTTTCATCTTCAGGAACACCGGCGACTCGCTGAGTTGCAGGCGGATGTATACCGACACGATCAGCAGCAGGATCGACAGCAGGAAAGGTATGCGCCAGCCCCAGGCTTCGAAGGCTTCGGTGCCGAGGATGGTGCGGCAGGTGAGGATCACCAGCAACGACAGGAACAGACCCAGGGTCGCGGTGGTCTGGATCCACGAGGTGAAGTAGCCGCGCTTGCCTTGCGGCGCATGTTCAGCCACGTAAGTCGCGGCGCCGCCGTACTCGCCACCCAGGGCCAGGCCTTGCAGCAAACGCAGGGTGATCAGGATGATCGGCGCCGCCACGCCGATGGTGGCGTAACTGGGTAACAAACCGACGATTGCCGTGGAGATGCCCATGATCACGATGGTGATCAGGAAGGTGTACTTGCGTCCGATCATGTCACCCAGGCGCCCGAACACAATGGCGCCGAAGGGCCGCACGGCAAAGCCTGCGGCGAAGGCGAGGAGGGCGAAGATGAACGAAGTGGTCTCGTTGACGCCGGCGAAGAAGTGCTTGGCGATGATCGCGGCGAGCGAGCCGTAGAGGTAGAAGTCGTACCATTCGAAAACGGTGCCCAGGGACGAAGCGAAGATGACCTTGCGCTCTTCCTTGGTGATTCCGCGGTTGGGCTTGCTACCGGTGGACGTGGTGTCGATTACCGCCATGAGTGTTCTCCGACTTGTTTTTATAGGCCGGAGTACCCACGCGCGCTACCGCACCCTGGCCCTGGGGGTGGCGGTCTGGCACTGCTGCAAGGCTTCTTCAAGCATAATCGTGTTTTTCAGGATATCCACTGGCTTACTGTGGTGCAGGGCTGCCGGTGGGAGCGGGGGGGGGGGGGGGGGGGGGGGGGGGGGGAAAAGAAAGAAAAAGAGGAAAAAAAAAACACCCCACGCTTGCCCCGCGATGCGGTGTGACTGAACAACCGCAATCGCGGGGCAAGCCCGCTCCCACCGGTGTAGTGCTTAGAAGCTGTAGTCCACAGTCGCAAAGTACGAGCGTGGCTCACCCATGATCCACTGCTGGCCACTGTGTGCGGTCGCAGCGTAGCGGCGGTCCAGCAGGTTGTTCAACTGCAGGCCCAGGCGCACATCGGGCAGCAGCTGCCAACCCAGGTTGGCATCAACCACGGTAAAGCCGGGTACGGTCTGGGTATTGGCGGTGTTGGCATAACGCTCATCGACATAGCGCAAACCCATGCCGGCATCCACACCCTGGCCCAGGCCTTTGCTCACCCACAGGTTGGCGGTGCGCCGCGGTACGTTGCTGGGCCGGTTACCGGCGCGCGAGACCGACTGGCCGCCTACGGTCTGGTCGAAATCGTCGTACTTGGCGCGCACCACCGAGGCGTTGGCCGACACATGCCACTGGTTGGCCAGGGCCAGTTCCAGGGTTGCTTCCAGACCGTCCGAGGTCTGCTGCCCGGCCTGCTGTTTCTGGTGGGTGACCGGATCGTCGACCAACAGCTTCTTTTTGACGATGTGATAGGCCGCCAGGGTCCATTCGCCACGGCCGTCCCAGAACAGTTGCTTGAGGCCCAATTCAGTCTGCTTGGCTTCGGTCAGGTCGAAGTTCTGCTGGTTCGGATTGAGGGTGATGAGGTCGCTGACACCATCTTCGCTGGTGGAGTACTGACCATACAGCGACAATTCCTCAGTCACGGCAAACACCAGGCCGGCACGCCAGTTGCCGCCGCCGAGGCTGCGGTCGGTGCGACTGTCGTTGACCAGGTTGTCGCGGTCGATATGGTTCTGGTCACGACGTATACCGGTTACCAGCGACCAGCGCTCGGACAGCTGCGTACGGTTTTCGGCGAACAGGGCAAAGGTGCGGGTCGTGCTCTGGGTTTGTGGGCGGGTTGGGTCCTGGCTATGGAAGTAACCAGGTGCCGGGTTCCACGGGTCGATGTAATCGCCACCGATGTCGTTGTACGGCGAGTTGCTGTCAATGCCGAAGCGAATGCGGTTGTACTCGGCGCCGACCACGGTCTTGCTGGCCAGGCCGAACAAGTTGTGATCGAAGGTGAAGCTCTGGCGGTCACCGATCTGTTCCTGGTCGTGTTTGATCTCCAGATAGCTGCCGCGCTCCAGCTGCCCCAGGCCGCTGTTCCAGGTGTAGTCCTCGGCGTTGCGCCAGTGCCGGCGGCTCTTGATGTAGTACAACTGGTTGCTGGCGCTGACCGAGTCGCTGAGGGTCCAGTCGCTGTTCAGCCGGGTCCACTCGTCGTGGTAGCGCTGCACGTCATCGCGAACGTTGTAGTTCTTCTTGCGCAGGCTGTCGCGGTAGTGGCCGTCAATCAACGGCGTGCCGAAGTAGTTCATCGGCTCGGCGTCGCCGCGCTCGTGGGCCAGGGTGAAGCTCAGATCGTCGCTGGCGTCGAAACGCAGGGCGGCGCTCATGGCCAGGTTCTTCGAGTCGCCGCGATCGACCCAGCCGTTGCTTTGCTGGCGATTGAGGGTAACCCGGTAGCTCAGGCGTTCGCTCAGCGAGCCGCCGCTGTCCAGGCCCAGTTGCTGACGATCATAGGAACCGTAGCCGAGGCGCAGGTGATTGCGGATGTCGCCGGCGAAGGGCTTCTTGGGGATCACGTTGATCACCGCGCCGGTCGCGCCTTCACCATAGAGCACCGAGGCGGGGCCACGAATGACGTCGATGCGCTCGACCATCCACGGATCGACCGGGAACGTCTGGGTACCGGCACCGGTGTACATCCGTGAGCCATCGAACAGGGTCATTACCGACCCATGTCCTTCAAAGCCGCGGGCCGACAGGGCGGTGCCGCCGTTGCCCGGCGTCGCTACCGAGGTGATGCCCGGCGAGCGGGTGACTGCGTCCTGCACGGTAAGGTTGTTGCGCCCTTCGATCACCTCGGCACTGATGCTGCTGGTGCTGGCTGGGGTGTCCATGGCGCTGAGGTTCAAACGCGAGCCGGCTGGCAGCGGGGTCGCCAGGCTGATCGGTTCGTTGTCGCTGCTGCTGGTGATCGCCGTCGAGGGCAGGGCCAGGGCCGGGCTGCCGGTTTCAGCGGCGAAGGTTGGCAAGGAGAATGCCAGACAGGGGGCCAGGGCATTGGCCGCCAGGGTATGAAGCTTGGGGTAACGGGACATATCGATCCACAATCTGCTGGAAGGTATGGAGCCCGGAGGGAACAACGCATGAAGGAATTGCGCGCGCAGGCGCCCGCAAACCGGCCTGCGCCCGCCCACCGCGGGGTTGCCAAACGAAGCTTCAGGCCGGTCTCCGGGCTTGCGAGGGTCATGAACGCCTTCACCTTCCCATGCCGAGGCACAGTGGTGTTTCGAAGGCTTCGCTCGCTTACCGTTGCGGGGGCAGCGCCGGACTAGTCACTTGCAGTGACGCACCGGCTTCCCGTTTCACCCTGCGCACGACGACGCAGGACACCTGAAACTGGCGCGCATCTGAACATTGAACGTGTTTGCCGTCAATGCGTTACGCGCTTGGGGGATTAGCGTCCGCGCTTGCGCGAGACCACCGCCTCGATGTTTTTGCGCCCGATCAGCATGGGTTGCTGTGGCTGGGGTTGCTCCAGCCACTTGTACATCACCAGACAATCCACCAGCCCCAGGCGCGCATGCCGATAGGCCCGTGGCAAACGCCCGACCACCTCGAAGCCAAGCTTTTGCCACAAGGCCACGGCCGCCTCGTTGCTCGACACCACCGAGTTGAACTGCATGGCCAGAAAACCCTGCTCGCGGGCCAGTCGTTGCGAGTGTTCGCACATCAACCGGGCGACGCCGCGCCCGCGTGCAGCTTCATTGACCATGTAGCCGCAATTGCTCACATGATTGCCCGGGCCGGCAGCGTTGGCTTTGAGGTAGTAGGAGCCGAGCAGCTCGCCGTCCTCTTCGGCCACCAGGGTTCGCAGCGGGGATTCCAGCCACAGCTGACGCGCCTGCTCCTGGTTCAGGGCCGGATCGAAGGCATAGGTTTCGCGGGCCGCAACAATGGCCTGGAAGGTTGGCCAGAACTGTTCGAAGTCGGCGGCGGTCATGGGGCGGATGTGGATCATGGCAGTTCCCGGTAACGTGAACCGCGAGTCTGAAAGCGTTAGTGCCGGCATGCAACTGTTTGTGCATGCCAGCACCTCTGCACTCAGCTTGATCAGGCGCGTGGCTCGCGGGTGCCAAGTACGTCGCGAATAGTATCGACCACATTGCTGTCCTTGATCACATCGCTGAGCCAGCCTTCGAGTGGCATGTTGCCCCACTTGATGGCCCGTTCGATCAGGTAAGGCACCGGGCTTTGCGGCTCGGTCTGCTTGAAGAACTGGGCAATGCCGGCGAGCAGGGTGAAGGCTTCATCGCGGGTCAGCGGCGTGGTGCGCAACGGGGTGCTTGGCACGTCCTGGACAAGGTTGTTCATGGTGACACCTGGCGCAGGGGAAGGGGAGCTGTCGGCGACCGCTTCAGTCGCTGTCGGCGCGGGCGGGCTGAGTTCGATACCGCGGTCCTTCAAGAGTTTTTCCGCCAGTTGGCTGGCCCGCGAGAGGATGTCGACGAGGGTCGCGAAACTGGGGGCTTCAGCGCCGAACAAGCGGTCTATGGTCTGCTGCAACTGGCGGCAGGCCTTGAGGCTGTCGGCGATCTGCAGGGCCTTCTGGCGCAGGTGCTCCGAGTCGCTGAGCAGCACCGAGCGCTGGAAGATTTCGGCGTTGATCTTGCCTTCGTCGAGGGCTACCTGCATGGCCTTGGGGTTCTGCAGTGCGAGGTTTTCCACGTGGCGTGATTCGTCATAGCGAAGCACGCCGAAATGCTGCCCTTGGGTGATGGGCAATCCACCGACGATGTCGGTGAGTGAGGTTTTCAGCCAGGACAGCCGTGCGGCGCGTTCGTCCAGGCCTTCCTCCAGAGAGGGATACAAGGTGTCCCAGAAAGACTGCAGGATCTGCTCGGCCAGGTTGAGGCCGAAGGTGATCCCTTCGAAGTGATGACGCTGCGCCAGGCCTTCGTTGAGCCAGGCCACCAGCATCAGGTCCTTGCTTTGTTGGCTCAGCCCTTGGGCCGAGAGGTTGATGGTCAGGTCCCAATCGGCGGTTTTGAGGTCGGTTTGCCAATCGCCCAGGGTCAGGTAGTCGGGGTCAGCCCGGCGAGCTTCCTTGATCTGGTCGAACAAGGTGGAAAAGCTCAAGTCTTCGCCGCTCCCCGCATCGATGGGCGCGGTCAGTTCGGCCAGCGAAAAGTCGTTGAGAAAATCTGCCATAAAGCACTCTGATCAGGGTAAAGGAGCACCGCGGCCAACTGCTGGCCGCGGCGCTGAACAGGGGTCGCGTCGGCGACCCGCTAGCACTACAGACTCAAGCGAAGACTTTGTTGGCAGTCCGGTCCCAGCCGCCGGTGACGTTGCCGCCACCTTGGCCGTCGGCACGGCTCTGCTGGGTGTAGGTGGTTTTGATCCGGGCGAAGTTGAAGCTGATCTCTTCAATCGGCAGGTCGCTGACGGCTTTGTCTTCGCCGCCCTGATTGCCACCGGCCACGGCCTTGACCGAGGACACCACGACTTCTTCCAGGTTGATGGTCAGGTAGGTGACCTTGTCACCGCCGGCGCGGTTGACGTTCAGCTGGATCTTGGCGATGTGCGTGCCTTTGCAGCAGGCTTCGAACAGTTTGGCCGAGGCCTTGTCTACCGCCTTGCGGATGCTGAAGTCGCTCAGGGCAACGCGTTCGGACGACGCACCGCCCGAGGAGCTGGCAGTCGCCGAGGTGGCCTGGGTAGCGCCGTACTCGTAGCCCAGCACTTCGATCCAGTCCTTGTGCTTGTCATCCAGTACTTCGCCCGGGATGCCGTCGATTTGGATATATGCGTCAAATGCCATTTCTAAACTCTCCTTTCCTTCATTTAAAGGGCCGCTCAGGACTTGCACGCAAGTCACGCCCCTTCGTTAGACCTCGTTGAGCGAGTCAACAGAGGTAGCTTGCCGCTGCCTTGACCTCCTCCTGTGAGGGCTCGGCAGCCGGTTCTTCAGCGCGGCCTCAGTTGAGCCCGCGCACTTCGATCTCTACCCGACGATTGGGCTCCAGGCAGTGGATCAACTGCGCCCTGGGCATCTGCATGTCGCATTTGACCAGGGGCTTGCGGCTGCCTTCACCCTGGGCGTCGACCAGATCGGCAGGCACGCCCTTGCCGACCAGGTAAGTGCGAATGGTCTGTGCCCGTTGCCGGGAAACCTGCAGGTTTCCTTGCGGGTCGCCCAGTTGGTCGGCGTGCCCGGAGATAATGATTTTTCCGATATTGGGTGTGTTCAACAGCTTGTTGGCGATGGCGCTCAACTGGTTCTGGCCTTCGCTTTTGAGGCTCTGGAAATCGGCACGGGCGAAGGCGAACAAGGTGTCCGACTCCAGGGTGATGGTCTCGATCGAGCGCAGCGATTGGGTCAGCAGGCTGTTGATGTAGTTACGCGAGCTGGAGACCAAAAAGGCGTTGTCGAGGATCCGTGGTACGTCCGGCTGGCGAATCTGATCGCTGTAGAAGTCGATCTGGCGGCTGGCGAACAGGTAGTCCTGGTTGGCACCGGCCTGAGTGCCGACGGCGGCCATGGTCTTGCCGGTCTGGCGGGCAATCGCCGGGTACCAGTAGTCCGGCAGTTTCGCCTTCAGAAAGGCCGGGTCGGCCTTCTCGCGCTGAGCGGGCGACAGCATCACGTAGGTGTCCAGGGTCGCCTTGCCGAAGTCGGCGATCGATTGCGCGCGGTTGTCGTGCGGCAGCGCTTCGGGTTCGACGCTGTCGACGCCGGTTACCGGCATCAGCTCGCGGCTGTTGCGCTGATAGACCTTGAGGGTGGTCAGCAGGTACAGCGAGCGGGTCAGGTTGTCTGCCGTCGGCTTGAGCATCACGCTTTCCAGCCAGCTGAAATAGCGGCTACGCAGCAGCGGTTCGACCGCATGGCCCTGATACAGTCCCAGGCGCAGGCGCATGGGTACGCCCTCGTCGTGGTGCTGCTGGTAGTAGTGCGACGTCCAGAAACGCAGGCGGTCCAGGCTGTTCCAGGCGGTGTACTGGTCACTGGCGAGTTTGTCCTGTGCTGCGGCTTCGCTGAGCTGGGTACCGATTTCGGCCAGGGTGCTGCTGTTGTTGTAGTACGACCAGCCCCACAGACTGCAGAGCAGCACCGCGGCCAGGCTGGCACCGCCAATCCAGGTGGCCTTGCGCCGGCGCTGGCGATGGTTGGTGGTATACAGCGCTACCAGGTGCTGGTCGGGGATGATCACCTTGCGGAACAGGCTGTTGATGAACAACGGCCCCGGCTGGCTGTTGCCGCTGGCGGCTGGCTGATCGTGCTGCAGTGCAAAGCGCTCGCTCACCCATTGGGTATGGCCACCCAGTTGCGCCTGGTCGGCGTCCAGCGCACTGGTGAAGTAGAAGCCGCGCAGCAGCTCGGCGTTCTGGTAGGGATTGGCGCGCAGGAGGCTATCGACAAACTGTTGCAGGCGCGGCTTGAGTGCTGCCAGCTCCAGAGGGAAACGGTAGGCCGCGTTGTTCTGGCGGGTGATCTGGATGTCCTGGAGTACCAGCTGCTGGCGCGCCACCTGTTGCCAGTAGCCGACCAGCTCATCCATGGCCTGGCCGAAGCGTTGCCCCCAGTCGGCCTGCTCATAGCCCTTGTGCGAGAAAGTCTTGCCCATCACTTCACCACGGGCGCCGTCATCGAGCTGGCGGTAGAACGCGGCGAAGCCGGGGATCAGGTCGCATTTGGTGAACACCAGGTAGACCGGCAGGCGCACTTCCAACAGGGCGCAGCTTTCCTGGATGCGTTCGCGCAAGCGTTTGGCCAGACGCTCCTGGTCTTCAGGCGAAGATTGCAGGATGTCAGCGATGCTGACGCTGACAATCAGGCCGTTAAGTGGCCGGCGCTGGCGGTGCTGACGCAACAGTTGCAGGAACGCGCGCCACTTGCCGGCTTCCTCGGGGCTGTTCATGTAACGCCCGGCGGTATCCAGCAGCACGGCTTCGGAGCTGAAGAACCAGTCACAGTTGCGCGTTCCACCGAGGCCGGCGACTCGCGCCCCTTCGCGCTCGGCATAGGGGAAGTTGAGCCCCGACTGGTAGATCATCGTGCTTTTGCCGGCCGCGGGCTGGCCGATCACCAGGTACCAGGGCAGGGCGTACAGCACATCTTTGCCGTGGGTGCCACGGGGCTTGTTGCTGTGCAGGCGTTCGATGCTTTGCAGCAGGCGCTCACGTAGCAGGCTGACTTCTTCGCGGTCGGCGGGGTTGGCGTTGAGCACCGCCTGGTCAGCGTCGTCACGCAGCAGCCCTTCGAGGTTGTGGTGACGGGATACGCCGCGGTACAGCAGCAGGACATAGCCCGCTGACAGCAGCAGGAACAGACCGATACCTGCCAGCAGGCTGTGCAACGAAGCGAAGCCCAGGCTGTGTCCGATGGCCCAGACAATAAAGATCGCCAGGAAGAAGCACACCCCCAGAATGTAGGGTTGGTAACGCAAGCAGTAGTATTTGATCTTGTTCATACAAACGTGGCATCCAGCGCGTCGACAAAGCGGTCGATAACGTGATCAAGGGGGCGGTCGATATCAGCCAGCGGTGTGCTGCGCCGCGCGGGTGCGAGCCGCGCGTCAGGTGTCAGCAGGTCCAGATGGTGTGCGGCCTCGGCGGTTGCGGTCAGCACCCGGTAGGTGTTGGCACTGCGCCGGGAAGGAAAGCAGTGAAGCTTGGGGCGCATGAAGTCGTCGGCCAGCAGGCTGATGGGCGGAACGTTGCCGCCGCGCATGCGCGTCAGCCAGGTCACCCACAGGTCGGCGGTCGGATTCTTCAAACCGCGTTGCGCCGGCAACGGCAGGCCGATACCGGCTTCGCAATCGCTGTGCAGCATTGGCGCCAATGCCTGTAGCCGGGTCAGAGCGACAGTGCTGTCGAACGCCGGGTAAGTGTCGTTCAAGGCGCTGGTGATATCAGCGAAGCTGAAGTTCTGGAGGAACTTGGCGTGTACCCGCCGAAACAGATCGAAATCCTGCCCTTGCAGAGGCCGCAGCGCCTTGATGCGCTCGAACAATGGCACGCTGCAGGTGCCTTGTACGGCCAGGTGCAGCAGCGGTTTGATCTGCGCGCAGAACAACTCGCCGAGGGTGAAGGGGTTGACCAGCGGCTCGCCATCCTGGGTCTTGATCAGCTGGAAGATGAACAACGGATAGCGCCGGTTGCTGGCGTCCCGCGAGCTGATCAGGCCACCCAGCAGCCAGTTGCCGTTGCTGGCGCGGAAACTGAAGAAACACACCGGCAGGCCCTCGAACAGCGTCGGCCAGTCGTCGCGATGACGCATGGCCGCCAGCCCGCTCTGCAGCCAGGCGTCGAACTCGCAGACTTCATCCGCCGCGCCATGCAGGCTGACGAAGTCTGCACTCGCCGGGAGTTTGCCGAAGCAGCCGATCACTGGGCGGACCTGCCGCTGTCATTGAGGGCGCTCAGTGCCTTGACGTCAGCCAGGTCGGTCAGCTTGACGCCACCAAAGTTGCGCACGACCAGGCTGACCCGGCCACTGGCGGTGTTCCAGCTGAAGCGTTGCTGGATTCCGTCGAGGTCGTCGACGCGGGCGCTTTCGTTCATCCGCAACAGGCCCCAGCGTCCTGGAAAGTCGAACACGCTGATGCGCTCACCGGTCAGGGTGACGACGTCCAGGCGGGCGCCCGGCGTTGGCGTGGGAACCGGCCAGGAGAAGCGGCTCCAGCTGCTGCGGCCGTTGCGGTAGTGCTGCTGCTGGCCGTCGAGGGTAAAAACGATGTCGGTGAACTGGGCCGAGGGCTCGAGCATGATTTCAAAGCCGTTGTCGCGGTCCGACAGGCTGGCAATCACCTGGCCCACCGAGCTGGCTTTGTCGATGCTGTTGATCATCTTCGGGTTGACCAGCGCGGTGGCCTTGGCGCCGCTGCTCAGCCCCAGGCCTTCACCGCCGGACAGATTGCCGATCTCGTTACGCTTGAAGGTCGGTAGCAGTCCCGACTCAGGGTCGACGAAGCGCTGCAGGTCTTTGATCGAGGCTTCGTTGCGGCTGCCGGTGGAAATCGGGTAGCGGTGGGCCATGACTTGTTCCCAGGGCTTGGCGATCTGCTGAGCCCAGGCCTTGGCGATTTGCGCGCCGGCCGGGTCACGCAGGGTTTCCCAGGCGTACTGGATCGGCAGGCTGAACAACCCCTGCAGCGAACGCGACAAACCGCCCTGGCTGGTGTCGACGCTGGTCTCGACATAGTTGCGCACGTTGCTTACTTCGCTCGGCTGGCCTTCGAGGGTCTCGCTGATCAGCTGCTTGCTGCTCTTGCCGACATCCTGGGAGCGCTGAATGTTGTTCATGCGCACCTTGAGCTTGCGCAGGGCCGCCAGGTAGCGGTCCATGATGGTGCTGTCGGCGCCTTCGGCGTTGTGTTCGGCGAATACCCGCGCAACGGGTTCGAAGCGCGTGGCCAGGCTGCCGTCGTCCACGGCCGGCAGTGGCGAGGTCAGGGCATCGGGCAAGGGGTTCTTGGCATCGAAGATACCGCTGACTTTGCCCCAGAAACCGTCATTGCCGGTGGCGCCTGCCTGCGGCGTTTGCCGTGGGGCAGGGAGGTCCCAGCGGGTGTTGTCGTTGACCGCCGCGAGGAAGATCTTCACCGGCGAGTTCTGCACATCGCTGAGCAGTGACAATTGCTCGGTGGCATTGGCCAGGTCGGCGAAATGGCGCACGCCCACGCTGCTGATCATGCTGTACCAGGCCTGGGTGTAGTCGCGCTTGTAGCGCGCCATGAACTCGCGAATGAAGTTGGCCTTCTGCACGATGCTGTCGCCCCCTTCACCATCGAGCACCCAGTCCGATTCGTTACGCAGGTTGCCGGACACCAGCTTGATCAGCTCGGGTTTGACGAACGACTCCCAGCCCTGACGGCTGAAGATCGCTGGCACCGCTTCGGAGCCATACAGCAGCGAACGGCCCGGCATCGGCACCAGATCGTTGAGGCTCAGGGCCGGGAATTGCCGGCTCGACTCCAGTTGCAGGCGCAGGTATTCGCGGTCCACCAGGGAGCTGGAGATCATGAACGATTTCAGGCTCTGGCGGGTTTCGCTGATCAGTTGCTCGTTGCGCGGCAGGGAAGGGGCCTGGCCTTGCTTGAGCAGTTGCACGTACACCGGGACGTTCTGTTCGATGACCTCGCTATCGACCGGCGTGGCCTCGCTGGCCGACGCCGCCCAGGCCTGGGGGAGCGTCGAGGCGACGAACAGCGGCTCCGGATGCGCTTTCGGCTCGGTCAGCAGCAGGTACAGCTTCAACGCGTTGTAGGCCTCGATGATGGACGCTACTTGCTGCTCATCCAGGCGCCCAAGCATCTCTTCGGAAAGCGACAGGCCACCGGTGGTGGCGGACAGCTCCGCGGCGTCGCTGGCAGTGGCCGGAGTGAGCGGGGCGACGTAGGCACCCGCGCGGGTCTTGTTCAACGCCTGTTTGGCCTTGGCACTCAGTTGCGCATTGAGCTTGCTGCCCGTGCGGGTCTTGGCCGTCTGTGCGGGGGCGAATTCCAGCTGTTGGTTCATGCTGTTGGCGAAGGTATTGAAGGCGCGCATCTGCACTTGCATGCGCAAGGCAATCGGCTCCAGCGCCTGGCTGCGCAACTGCTGCAGGTAGGCGCCCTGAGTGGCCTGGTAGACCGACTCGCCGCGATACAGCCCGGCACTCAAGGGCAGCGGGACACCTTTGAGGCGATGGCTCTCGACCGCCGCCATCTGCTGGCGCAGGAGCTCCAGGCCCTGGCCTGCGGCAAGGCGTTGTTCGCGGTCGGGCGACTGCTGCAGCTCGAACACTTGCTGACGCAATCCGGCCAGCCATTGACGGTTGTTGACGAACGACAGGCTCTGCCAGCCGACCAGCGCTACACCCGCCACCAGGGCCAGGCCGATCAGCACCGGGCTGAACGCTTTCTTGCGGCCCAGGCGCGACTGATACAGCGTCAGGTCACGGTCGGGAAAGATCACCCGGCGGAAGGTGTCGGTAATGAAGTAGCTGCGGTTGCCGGTGGGTTTGCCGCTGCCTTGGGCTTGACCCTGTTCCTCGGCAGCCGGTTGCAGGGCAAAGGACTCGGCGATGTCGTCCTCATACACCTGGCTCAGTTGCTGGTCGGTCTGCAGGGCACTGGTGAAGTACAGGCCGCGCAGTAACAGTGGGGTGCCACTCTGGCGAGCGCTGACGAAGTGCTGGAGGAACTGCTCCAGCACCCCGGAGAGTTCAGCGAAATACTGCGGGAAGTGCAACAGCGTGCTGTCGGCATCCGGGCCCAGGGCAACCATCTGCGCATCGACATGCTGGCGAATGCGCCTGTGCAGGTTGTTCAGGCGCGCATTGAGTACCGCACGCAACCCCTCGTTGCGGATCTGCGCAAGGCCGAAGGTCATGCCCAGCGGTTGCTGGCGCTCGTGCAGGTCCAGGCCTTCGAAGGCCTGGCGAAAACCCGGCAACTGGTCGATCTTGCTCAGCATCAGGTAGATCGGCGGGTTAGCGTCCAGGCACTCGGCATATTCTTCGACCCGCGACACCAACTGGGCGGCCAGTTGGTCGCGCTCCTCAGTGCTTGCCGCCAGCAATTCGGGCAGGCTCACCACCAGCACCAAGCCGTTGATCGCAGCTTTGCCCCGTTGTTTTCTGAGGGTGCGCAGAAACGCCGAGAACTCGCTGGCCGACTGGTCATCGCGCAGGTAACGACCCGCCGTATCGATCATCACCGCGTCGGGGCTGAAGTACCAATCGCAGTGCTGCGTGCCACTTTCACCGTCATTGCCGGTGGCAACGCTGGCGGACAGGCCCGAGTGGGTCAACAGTGAGGTTTTGCCCGCCGCCGACATGCCGACAACCAGGTACCAGGGCAAGTCCGACAGCGCCGCCGAGCCGCCACCACCGGCGGAGCGGTCAGTGCGCAGCATGCTGATCGCATGTTTGAGGCGGTCACGCAGTACCTGCTGATCGCGGAACTCGCCGGTGGCGCTCCAGGCGCGATCGGCTTCGATCTGCAGGAGGTTTTCCAGGTTGTGCTCGGCGCGGATACGCCGGTACTGGCGCAGCACGACGGCCAGCAGGAAACAGGCGCTGACCATCGCCATCGCTTCCAGTACATGGGCACGCAGCCACGACACCTGCGGGGCCAGCAACCAGCACGCCAACAGGCCCGCCAGCCACAGCAGCGGCACGATAAACCAGAAACTCTTCAACAAACGCAGTAATGTTTTCATGTCTTCCTGACCCGGTTACCTGACCTGTGCTCAGGCACTGAACAGCTGGCTGATGTGTTCGGCCAGCGCCGCGACGTCCTTGTCCAGCAACCAGTCGAGCGTCAGGTAGACCGCGAGGCAGACCAGTGCGATCAATGCCAGGTACACCCATACCGGCACTTCGTAGCGCAGCATGTTTGACACCTGATCGGGCAATGCCCAGTCGGGCGACAGCGCTTTGGGCGGTTTGCGGTAGCGGGCGATGTCCTGGCCCAGGGTATTGGCCAGGTAGCGCAACTGGTCCTTCTGGCCGAGGCTGAACTTGCCTTCGAACCCCAGGGCCAGGCACAGGTGATAGACCTCCAGCACGTCGAGGTTGTGCTTGACGTCGGCGCGCAGCGTATCGATTTTCTCGAAGAAGCCTTGACCGGCCAGGTGCACGCCAAAATAGCGGAACTGCAGGGGTTGCAGCTCGAAGTGCCGGCGCAGTTCGTTATCGCCCGAGCGCAGCACGCTTTCATCGAGGAAGGCGCACAGGGCGTACTGGGTATCCTTGACCTGCTCGACGCTATAGTTGGCTGCGCGGGCATCGCGCTCCAGTTCGGCGAAGAAGCGCTCGACACTGCTTTCGAAGGCACTGACCGACGTCACCTGGCGGCCACGGCGAACGATCAGCGCCATGCTGATGAAGTCTTGTACCAGGTCTTTGAGGCCCGGTTTGTCGTTGGCGGCCGTGACGGCGCCCTGCATTACGGCTTCGGTCATTTGAGTACCGCCATCAGTTCAAGCTTGAGGTTGGTAAAGGCGCTGGGCGCGTAAAAGCAGATGGTCTGCGCATTCATCATTCGCTCGTAGACCAGGCCATGGGGCTCGATGGCGAAGTACTGATTGTCCAGGCGCACTGGAATGGCGTTGGGCAGGCGCGTCGAGTGGTTGAGGGTGACGCCGGGCATGGCGCTGTTGACCACCACTTCGATGTCTTCCGGCGAGCCCACCTTGAAGGCCCGCGGCACCAGCTCCAGCAGGCTGGCGCCGGGCATGTCGGCGTGCACCGAAATGTAGAAATCCGCCTCGCTCAGGCGCGGATCGAGTAACTGCCCTTGCCAGTACGAAGGCTTGGTTTGCGTCAGGTTGATGACGATGCACTGGTTGGGGACGACGTTGTCGAGCAGCACCCGGATCATCTCGTCGAGCTTGACCAGCGCCGCCGCCGGGTCGTGGTGGTCGTACACGGGAATGTCGTTGAGCTGGGTGTCGAGGGTGAACGTCAGCAGGCCGCCGGCCAGGTCGGCGAGAAACAGGTACAGGCGTTCCGGGTGCAGGCGTGGGTGGGCCAGCAAGTGCGCCAGCTGCGGGTAGGCGCGGTTGACGGTGTTCAGCAGCCAGAACAGGGTGACATCGCTGGAACCGAACTCGGCAATCTGGTCGGCACGTTCGCGCCGCCGCCCCGACAGTGCCTTGCTCTTGGCGTGCAGTGCGCCGAGCAGACGCTTGCCCATGCCGACCAGGGTGTCGTGGCTGCCCAGGTGCAGGGTGGGGTGGACAAAATGTGGGTCGAGGTTGAAGCCGCCGATGTTATTGCGCGACAGCTTGGCAATCGGGCAATAGCTGTAGCCGTCGAGGTTGTCGCCATCGACCAGCATCACCACGTTCAGGCGCAGGCTGGTGATTTCGTTTTCCAGGTCGCCCTCGTTGAGGTCGGGAAGGGTATCGAACTGTTTGCGAAAGCGCCGCGCACTCTTGTGCTCCTGGCCGTCCTCGACGTAGTTCAGGCCAAAGGGCTCGGGCAGTTTCAGCGCCGCGTAGACTTTCAGGTCATTGCCTTTGAGCAGGTCCTGGAGGTCCCGGGCAGCGGGCAGCGGGTCGTGCTGCGGAGCGTCGAACAGGCTGCCATCGGGGAACACCAGTTTCAGCCGCTTGAGCTGCAGGGAGCCGTTGGCCAGGGCATCCTCGTCCACCTGCAAGGCTTGCACGCCCCAGTGAAACGGGGTGCTGCGCAGCGTCGCCTCAGCCAGCTGATGCTGATGGTATTCATCCTGGTACTGGAAGTGCTGGGGCAGCAGGAACATGCCTTCCGACCACATCACCCGGCTCTGCTTGCTCATTTGACGCTTTCCAATAAAGAGTTGAAGGTTGAATCCATGGCTTTCTGCGCCGACTGACCGGCGGCGTCCCCGGCCTTTTCCAGCAGGGCGTCCTGAACCTTGTCGGTGATGCTGCTCTGCGCCGGCTCAATGGCCTGCTGTTGGGCGGCGGCCAACTGCTCGGCGGAGGGCGGCTTGTTCAACACATCGACGCCGCGCAGGGCGGTGATATCGGTGTTGTCCACCAGCACCCGCAAGCCGTCGGAGGAGAACCAGATGCCGTCCTTGCGCAGCGAGTTGGCGTCGAAGGCGACTTTCCAGCGGCCGTTGTCATCCACCCGGAAGAACGCGGCCACGCCGACGTAGCGAGCGCTTTTGCTCAGCGGCCACTGATCGATCTGGCCGATGCCCGGCAGCAGGGTGATCTCGCGGCTTTCGACCAGGGTGTTGCCCAAGGCTTTCTTCGGGTCGTCCCAGAGGCTGTCGGCGTCGGTCGAGGCGAAGCGCTCAAGCGTGGTCAGCTGGTAGACGCGCATCACCACCGACAACGGCGTACCGCTGGCGTCGGGGTTCAGCTGATTGCCGCCGTCGGCGGTGAGGATGACTTTCTCGCTATCGGCGAGCATGTCGGCGGCCCAGGTGTCGTCCATGCGCTTGCCGATACGGTCGGTGACGCCACAGCCGGCGATCACCAGCATCATTGCCAGTGCCGCCAGGTGCTTGATCTGCCTTGGTGTTGCCAGCGGCTTGCTTGTTTGTCTGTGTTCCATGGTGGCTACCTGTAGGTACTCGCTCAGGCCAGGCGGTAGGCGAAATCGCCGTCGCTGCCCAGTTCGATCGTCAGACACTCGATCGGACGGTCCTCGGCCATGCGTTCCAGCACCCGCTGGGCGAGTTCCGGCATCAGGGTCCTGGACAGGATGTTGTCGATGTTGCGCGCACCGCTGTCGACTTCGGTGCAGCGCGACGCAATGGCCTTGACCAGGCTGTCGTCGTAGCTCAGTACGGCCTGGTGATTGCGTTCGAAACGTTTGCGGATGCGCTCCAGTTTGAGCGCCACGATGCGCTCGAGGATGGCGTCCTGGACCGGGTAGAAGGGGACGATGCTCAGGCGCCCGAGGAATGCCGGCTTGAAAACCTGGTTCAGCTCCTCGCGCAGCTCCTCGACGATGGCGTCGGGGGTCGGCGGGCACTCGGCGTTCAGGCAACGCTGCATGATGCGTTCGGTGCCGGTGTTGGAGGTGAGGATGATCACCGTGTTACGGAAGTTGATCTCGCGCCCCTCACCATCGTCGAGCACACCCTTGTCGAACACCTGGAAGAACAGTTCGAGCACGTCCGGGTGGGCTTTTTCCACTTCGTCGAGCAACACCACGCTGTAGGGCTTGCGCCGCACCGCTTCGGTCAGCACGCCGCCTTCACCGTAGCCGACGTAGCCGGGCGGTGAGCCTTTGAGGCTCGACACGGTGTGGGCTTCCTGATACTCGGACATGTTGATGGTGATCAGGTTGCGCTCACCGCCATACAGGGTGTCGGCCAGGGCCAGTGCGGTTTCGGTCTTGCCAACGCCGCTGGGGCCGAGCAGGAGAAATACGCCGATGGGTTTGTTGGGGTCTTCCATGCGTGCGCGGGAAATCTTGATGCGCTTGCCGATTTCGTCGAGGGCGTGGTTCTGGCCCAGTACCCGCTCCCCCAACAAGGCCGGCAGGCGTTGTACGGTGTCGATCTCGTCACGCAGCATCTTGCCCAGGGGAATACCGGTCCAGCCGCTGACTACCTGGGCAATGGCACTGGCATCGACCAGGGCATGCACCAGCGGTTGATCGCCTTGTACGCGGCTCAGTTCGGCGCGCAGCGCGGCGATATCGTTGGCATCGGCTGATTCGGCTGTCGCGGCATCGAGGGCCTTGAGGCGTTCGACCAGCTCCAGTTCCTGCTGCCATTGCTGTTCCAGGCGCTGGCACTGGCGCTGCTCGGCCTGCAGTGCTTCCTGCAGCGCGGTCAGGCGCCGCGCGTGGTCGTGACCTTTAGTGGTTTCCTGGTCAAGGACGCTGATTTCCGCCTGCAGGTTGTCGATCTGGCGCTTGCAGTCTTCCAGTGCTCCGGGTTGCGCGGATTGCGCCAGGGCAATGCGTGCACAGGCGGTGTCGAGCACGCTGACCGCCTTGTCCGGCAGCTGGCGGCCGGTGATGTAACGGTTGGACAGGCGCACGGCCTGGACCAGGGCTTCGTCCATCACCGCCACCTTGTGGTGCTCCTGCATCTTGCCCAGCAGGCCACGGAGCATGTAGATCGCCTTGTCTTCATCCGGCTCTTCGACCTTCACCACCTGGAAGCGGCGTGCCAGGGCGGCGTCCTTTTCAAAGTACTTTTTGTACTCGGCCCAGGTGGTCGCGGCGATGGTGCGCAGCTCACCGCGGGCCAGGGCCGGCTTGAGCAGGTTGGCGGCGTCGTTCTGCCCGGCCTGGCCGCCGGAGCCGATCAGGGTGTGCGCTTCATCAATGAACAGGATGATCGGGTGCAGGCTGCATTTGACTTCTTCGATCACGGCCTTGAGGCGGTTTTCGAACTCGCCCTTGACCCCGGCCCCGGCCTGCAACAAGCCCAGGTCCAGGGTGTGCAGGGCGGCGTCCTTGAGCACTGACGGTACGTCACCTTGAGCGATGCGCAGGGCCAGGCCTTCGACCACGGCGGTTTTGCCGACCCCGGCTTCACCGGTGAGGATCGGGTTGTTCTGGCGGCGACGGGTGAGGATGTCGACCATCTGCCGCACCTCGAACTCGCGGCCCAGCACCGGATCGATCCGGCCTTCGCGGGCGCTCTGGGTGAGGTTGATGGTGTACTGGTCGAGTGCCGGGGTCTTGCCATTGACCTTGCCGGCAGCACCGACAGGCGCGGCCGGGCTGGCGAGAGGGCTGGCCAGCTTTGATTCGGCGCTGCCTTCGACCAGCGCGGCGAGGTTGAGCCGCAGGTGGTCGGCGTTGATTTTCTCCAGCTCCGGCGCAGAGGCGATCACCACCCGACGCAGCTCAGCGTCATTGAGCAGGGCCTGCAGCAGGTGGCCGGTACGGATCTGTCCCAGGCCGAATTCGATCGAGGCCAGCATCCAGGCCTGTTCGATCATACGGGTGATGTGCGGCGACAGCGCCGGGGTACGGGTATTGCCCTTCTTGAAGGTGCCCAGCGCCGTTACCAGTTGGGCCTGCAGACGCTCGGCAACCACATCGTAGTGGCGCAGGATTGCCGGCAGGTCGTTGTCGTTGCTGTCGAGCAGTTGCAACAGCAGGTGCTCGACCTCGACGTCGTAATGCTGCTCCGACAGACACAAGGCTGCCGCGCTTTCAGTGGCCGTGCGGCTGGTTTCATTCAGCTTGGCGAACAGAGACTTCAGGTTCACAGGGCGACCCCATCAAAAGGAATATGGAAAACGGCGCAACGCGAAGGCTCGACGTCGGCACCGGGGCGTTTGAGCCAGCCCAGCCAGCCCAGGCGAAGGTTGCCGCCACGGCCCAGGCGGGCCAGCGGAACGGCCTCGGGCTTGAGCCGTGGGGCGATGTGGAAGTCCAGTTCTGCGCCGACATAAAAGCGCACCAGCTCGACCAGCCGGCGGTAGTCCGCGGTGCCAGGCTGGAAGCGTTGATAGTCGGCCAGCGCCAGCGGTCCCAGCTCGACTCGCACGCACGACTGGTAGTCCCAGACCCGGTTTCCGGCCACGGCGCTTTGCCCCAGGCGGGCGTTCTTGCGCCCTAGCTGCGTGCATTGCCCGGCGTCGAGCTTCAGCCAGCGACCGGCAAACGGCTTGACCTTGAAGGGCTGCGAAAAGTAGAAGCCGAGCATCACTTCCAGGTTCAGTGCATTGCGCGGCTTCTGGCTGAACAGCCCGGAAAAGTAACTGAACAGCTCACGGCGCAACGGCGACTCGCGGCGCACGAATTTCTGCTGCTGCGCCTGCGGTCCCAGACCCACCAGGTTGAGCAGGTAGCGGTCGAAGCCCGAGGTGCCGTTGCGCTCGTGCTCGATGTAGAACTTGTACTTCTGCCAGGCCTCGTAGAACAGCGTGGTCATGCGATGGGAAAAGATGTCGAGAAAGGCATGCGCGGCGTCGTCGCGGTACTGGATATGCCGTTCCAGCAACAGCTCGGTGTACGGGCGCGGCAATACCCCGGAAGGCCCGACCAGGCCCATGAACGTGACCTGGACTTCCGACAGCGGCAGACCGGTGGCCGACACTTTGCCGTCGCGTTCGAAGTGCAGGTCACTGACCTCGCTGGCGGGAAAATTCAGCGACAGCTGCGAACGAAACCGCAACGGGTCCTCGTGCGGTCGGGTCGCCAGGTCCATGCGCCCGGTTCTGCTGTAATGCAGGCGGAGCAATCGCACCAACTGAAAAAATTCGAATCGGTGCGGCTCGGCCCTTGCCTGATCGATCAGACCAGGGGCTGATCGCCGGTTCGTGCGGGCCATTGGACAACTCTCTTTTCACGTTGCAAGGTGCGAAGGGTTAATTGGGTGAAGCTGTTCATCGAGCAGTACTGGCCAAAGAAATGGTCCAGCACCATGCCGAACAGGAACACGCCGCTGCCGGTGTACTGGCTTTCATCGAAGGTCAGGGTGATACCTACACCGCGTACGAAGTTGGGGCGCGGGTGGCCGATGCGGGCCACTACCGGTTCGCTGCTGACGGCTTTGATGCCGTTGATCTGTTTGCGGATGGCCGAGACGTTGCGGTAGTTGTAGAGCGACAGCAGCTCCAGCAGCACTTCACGCCCCTGCGACACCAGCGACATGTGGTTGAGCGAGAGGTGCGAGATCAGCCGCCAGATCAAGCCGTTGCCCAGCGGTACACGCACCGAGGCGGTGGGTTTGCGCAGGCAGCGGATGTCCTGGATCACCGAATTGGCGGGCATATTGAAGTCGCCGCGTTCGCCACCGAAGGGCAGCATCAGTGGCACGTCACGGTTGCTGCAGGTCAGGCTGATGCTCAAGGTGTCGCTGTTGCCATCGATCAGCTCAAGGTCGCGATCGACCACGCGGATCAGCATGTTCGAGCCTTCGCGCTGGGCGTGGCGGCGGGCGATCCAGAAGCTGTTGTCCTGGCCTTGGTCTTCACGCGGTTCGAAGAACGGATGGCAGGTGCCGACCTGATCGATGCCACCGAGCTTCCTGACCCGGCGCACGCGGTCGATCGACACCACTTCGGCGGCGTTGTGCAGGCGGATGTCGGGCGTTACCGCATACTCGTGCTGGGTGTGCGACAACTTGATCGGCTTGGCCTGCTGGCGGAACAGATTGATGATCGGCGTGCAGTTGAGCTTGAAGTTGTTGCGCCCGATGTTCTGCGTCAGCCGCGCCAGGCGTTCGCTCAGGTCGTAGTCGGCGAAGTAGAAGTTGATCTCGACCTGATCGACGTCCTTGCCCTGGAGAATGCGCGAGAAGCCCGACAGGTCGAAGAACATGAACTTGTCGGGAAAGGTGAAGTACTCGTGCAGCAGGCGATAACCGAGAAACGAGCGCTCGGAATAGTCGACCAGACCTTCGTCGCGACCATAGCCCACCGCTTTCAGCGCATCGGCCGGCAAGGCGACTTCGCGGCTGCGGCCCTGATCCTCGAAACTCAGGGTGGCTTTGGCCAGGTTGTTGAAGAGCAGCTCGTACAGTTGCAGCATCAGCGTGCTTTCGCCGTCGAGGAAAAAGCGCAGGCTGTCCATCTCCATCTTGCCGAACATCACGTCCGAGGTGGCTGCCAGGCGGATACGCAGGCGTGCGACGAGGTCGGCGCTATGGCCGTTGAAAGCCGAGCGTTCCATTTCGATGAAAGAGGCTTGTTGCACGGCGACCGGCCAGACTTCAACCGGATAACAGGTGCGGAACTTGCACACCACGCCCTCCACCGGGTTGGCATGCAGTTCGGTGTGGCGTGCGACACGATAGGCTTCGGTGACCTTTTCCTGCTTGCCCAGGTTGAACTCGACGATCGACATCGACGGGGTAGGGCGCAGGTAATGCGGGTAGAGCACTTCCAGAAACGATTCGACAATCTCGGGAAACTCGTCATCGAGCTTCTTGTGCACCCGTGCGGCGAGGAACGAAAAGGCCTCGATCAGACGCTCGGTATGCGGGTCTTCGCAGTTATCCCCATCGATCAGCAAGCGCGAGGCGATTTTCGGATACTGCGCAGCAAATTCCTGGCCGAGAAAGCGCAGGTGCGACAGTTCCTTTTCGTAATAGGGCAGCAGATCGTCGAGCATCAGTTGAGGTTCTGCACTTTGTATTCCTGGGTATTGACCTGCAGCACCGCGTCGAACGAGACGTGGCGGCTGATGTCCTGCAGACGCAGCACGGCGTCTACCCGGAAGGTCAACATGCGATGGCCGTTTTGCTGGGCGAGCAGTTGCACCCGGACGCTGCGAAAGCGTCGGTCGCCAGTGGTAATGGCCTTCTCCAGCTGGCGCTGGATCAACGCGCGATCCTGCGGGTCGAGCACGCTCTTGCTGATGAAATCGGGCATGCCGTAGTCAAGGATGGTGCCGTGCAGGTGGGTGAACCCCTCCAGCTCGTTGGCAACCAGGGACTGGCGAGTGTTCACCAGAATCTCCAGGTCACGAACGATGCTGGCTTTGTAGTCGGCAAGCGAACATGAGCGCTGCGCGGACGCTTCCGCCGATTGATACGGGCGGTCGTCCAGCAATCGGTCCAGCAGCGAAGGCAACAGCCGGTGTGGGTTACTCATGTTTTCCATCCTTGAAAACAGTCGTCGGTCAGCCGCGGGTCGATTGCGGCAGTTCGGCGACCAGCCGCAACGAAGCGGTCAGCTCATCCAGTTGATAGTGCGGACGCAGGTACGTCACCGCCTTGTACACACCTGGCTTGCCCGGTACCTCGAAGACCTCGGCGCGGGCCTCGCGAAGCGGGAACTTGGCCTTGGCTTCCTGGCTGGCGGTGTCATCGAGCAACACATAGCTGGCCAGCCACTTGTTGAGGAACAACTCGACGTCCTTGCGCGAAGCGAAGCTGCCGATCTTGTCGCGCATGATCGCCTTCATGTAGTGGGCGATACGCGAGGTGGCGAAAATGTATTGCAGCTGCGCCGACAACCGCGCGTTGGCATTGGCGATGTCGGTGTTGTACTGCTTCTGCTTCTGCGTCGACTGGGTACCGAAGAACGCCGCATAGTCGGTGCCCTTGCAGTGCACCAGCGGAATGAAGCCCAGGTCCGAGAGCTCTTTTTCGCGGCGGTCGGTGATGGCGATCTCGGTAGGGCACTTGAGGGCGATTTCACCGTCATCGGTCTTGAAGGTATGGGTCGGCAGGCCTTCGACCAGACCGCCACCTTCGACCCCGCGGATCGCCACACACCAGCCGTAGCGCGAGAACGCGTCAGTCACCCGGGTGCCCAGCGCATAGGCGGCGTTCATCCACAGATACTTGTTGTGGTCGCGACCGTCGACGCTTTCAACGAAGTTGAATTCTTCCACCGGGGTGGTATCCGGGCCGTAGGGCAGGCGGCCGAGCACATGCGGCAGGGTCAGGCCGACATAGCGCGAGTCTTCGGAGGCGCGGAACGACTTCCACTTGGCGTATTCGACGGTGTCGAAGATCTTTGCCAGGTCACGCGGGCCTGCCATGTCGGTGAACGAGTCCCAGCCGAACAGCTCCGGCGAAGCCGCCGAAATGAACGGCGCGTGGGCGGCCGCGGCAACATGCGAAATCTCTTCGAGCAGGTACATGTCTTCCGGGTTGCGGTTGAACTCGTAGTCACCCAGCAACATGCCGAACGGGGCGCCACCGAAGGTGCCGTACTCTTCCTCGTAGATCTTCTTGAACAGCGCGCTCTGGTCGAATTCGGAGGCGGCCTTGAGGTCGCGCACCAGGTCCTTTTTCGAAGCGTTGAGCAGGTGGATCTTCAGCGTGGTGCTGGTCTCGGTCTGGTCGACCTGGTACTTCAGGCCGCGCCAGGAGGCTTCCAGCTGCTGGAATTCACGGGCATGCATGATTTCGTTCATCTGCTCGGAGAGCATCGCGTCGATCTCGGCGATACGCGCATCGAGCACTGCGATCAGGTCTTTGCTCGGCGTCATTTCGCCTTCCAGCACCTGGCCGACCAGCTCGCCGATCAGGTCGCGGGTGCGGGTGCGCTCGGTCTCGGAGCGGGCCACGCGGCTTTGCGAGATGATGCTGTCGAGCAGCGAGGATTGCGGGGCGAAGGCTTCCACTTCCACCAGATCGCTGGCCTGTTGTGGCACGGCTTGCTTGTCGGTCATCGTCAGGCTCCTGCTTACGCGTTGCGATCGTTGGCGGGAACTTCGGCGTCGCGACCGAATTCCTTGCCCAGGGTTTTGAGCTTCTCGGTGTTCTGCAACACGTCCATCAGCAGCTCTTCGAGCTTGTCGTTGCCGCCCATCTTGTTGCGCAGGTCCGCCAGCTTGTTGCGCACTTCCAGCAGCTTGCGCAGCGGCTCGACCTGCTTGACCACGTTCTGCGGCTCGAAGTCTTCGAGGCTGTTGAAGTTCAGCTCGACCCCCAGCTGGGTACCGTTCTTGGCCAGGGTGTTATCGACGCGGTAGGTCAGGCGCGGCTTGATGCCCTTGAGCACGCCGTTGAAATTGTCGCGGTCGATGAACACGAACTTGCGGTCCTTGAGCTTGGGCAAAGGCTCCAGCGGGTTGCCGGAGAAATCGCCCAGCACACCGACGACAAACGGCAGCTCTTTCTTTTCCTGAGCATCGCCGATATCGACGTCATAGGTGATATGGACCCGAGGCGCGCGGACGCGGTCGAGTTTGTGCTGGGTACTTTCCTTCTTCGCCATCGTGATCTCCTGTGCGAGCAATGCGCTGCAAATCGTTTGCGTAGCGGTCTTTATGCTTGACCGCGGGTTACAGTCCTTCGATCGTCAGCAGCAGGCGCTGACGGATTTCATCATTCATTTCCAAGATGTTGTCGCGGCTGACCAGCTCTTCGAAGCTGGTGTTGCCGGCAATCTGCGTGCTGCTGCGGATGACGGATTCATCGGGCAGTTCCGAGCGTACCGGCGAGCTGATGATGCAGAACGGCAAGTCGCCAAAACCCTTGAGACGTTCAAAGCTCAGGGCAAAGCGCAGGCCTTCGAACAGGCGGCTCAAGCCGGGCGACTTGCTCAGGCAGTAGAACAACACCAGGTAATGCACCACGAAACGGTACAACTCGGCGCTGCTGCGATTGGGGTCTTTGATCACGCTGCGAAACTGTGCGAGGTCGAAAGAGCTGAAGCCCACGACCCAGCGCACCGGGCTGGTGATACGGATGCTCTGACCGCTTTGCGCGAGCACTTTGTCGTATTCCAGCGGGAACAGTTCGGGGGTGGAGCTGATCAGGTTGAGCGGGACTTCCAGCTCGCTGACCATCTGGAAAGGGGAGGCCGAGCCGATACGCTCGTAGAGCTCGATGAGCTCCTTGAAGTGGTGCTGGGTTTCGCGGCCGCTGCTGCGTTGCGCGCCCTGCAGGTACTCACCGAACAGCGTCTGAGGACGGATCAGCAGGGCCAGGGTCGCGAGATAGTCCGACGCTTGCGCCTTCAGCGCATCGGAAATCACCCGGGTCTGGCTACGCAGCCTGATCAGTGCTTCGACATCAAACGTCTGTGTCATCGGTGCATCGTCCTTGAGCCTTCTTGTTCGTCCCGTAACACCGGTACGCAGGGAAGCTGAATTACACATCCCACCCACCTCGCTGAGGTTGTGGGAGTGGTGCTGGCAAATGAATATCGAGTTGCCAGCAATGTCCTGTAGGGCACTTTCCTCGGGGAGAAGTTCCAGAGCATCCGCCGATTTTTTCGCGATTTTGTGATGCGTCGCAATGATGTCTTTGTGCTATGAAATAGTGGCTTTTTGGTTCTTTAAATATATTTTATTTAGCAAAATCAAATGGTTAGATGGATCTTGTTGGATCCAATTCGATGCGCGGATTTTTTTCGAAACGTGAACCAGGTTCGTTTTGAGAATGGTTTTTCGAAAGTGAACAAGGCGCCTGGGAGATAGGGGGCATCTGGACGGGGGCGGGCTTGCCCGAAGATAAGGTCAGTCCAAATCCCGATGCCTGATCTACGCCCACTCCGCGCTTAAGTGCGGGGGAAGTTCGTAGTTACAGTTTCGCCAGTTGGTAAAACTCGAGGGCGCTTTACGGTCAGGCTGCAAGTGAAAACACATTGTTTGATGCGGGTTCTCGTGTGAATGGTGTCGTTATGCCATGGATTGACAGGCTGATTTTCCGGGTGTCTCCTTTGGATCCGTTCTTCGTCGAGTTGCTGTTCCTCACACGACATATGTTCCGGGGTGGGCACTCTCCGGATAGCCGCAACCGGATAGCCCTGCGGGGTGCCATTCGCCAAAGTAACAGTGGCCAAAGCGTTGCTGGCACAGCAAAACCTGCCAGGCGGGCGTTCAAGGAGATACGCGGGATTATGGATTTCACTGCAGGGTTGTATCGCTCCACGGTGCTATGCTTTGGGTCGCTGGGGGATGTGGTGTGAGAAATGGACTCTATCCATGCACTGCTGCCGACCCGATGGGTGTCGGGCCTCAGAATGGACTGCTTGGTGATGGAGCCTTGCCATGGCCAAGCGATGTCGCCGCACGCGCCTTTCCTTCGATCCTGGATATCGGCGGCACTTATGCCGTTGATGATCTGAGTGCAGCTGAGTTTCTGATCGCCGAGCTCAGTTCCGCCAAAAGTGAATTGAGCGAGCAAGAAGCAGAAGAGTATTCACTAATGCTTCATACTCTGCTGGGTAAGCTTAAAGCTGCTGGTAGAATTAGCGGTAAAGAGTTGCTGGCTATAAAAAATAAAGCCGAATCTATTCCGGTTGTTGGCCCTCTGCTGTTCTCGACCGCGAATTTGACCGGCACGCTTGCCAGTGTTGGCGGTGTTGTTCATGCCGGGTCGAAGGCTACTAAGGTCGACAAGTTACTTGACTTGACCGATGCGACCAGAAAGAAGCTTAAACAATGGGCTGCCACGCGCGGAAAGCCCGGGAGTGTATCGGCGCATCGAGCTTTTCGTGGAAGGATAAAACTGATCAGAATTGGCGGGCATCTGTTTTTTGAAGTGCCCACCACTGCGAAAGCCAGTATCTACAGAGTTTCCGGGAAGGTGGTGGGTGATGTTGTTCATCTTCAAGCTTATAATACAGCCAAAGCCTTGAGTGCCACTGCTCATGTCGACAGTGCCGCTTATAGTCAGCGGGGCGTAGGGCGCGTCCTGACAGGCAACCTGGCAGGGCCGCTGTTGGCTTTTGGTCCACAGTTAGCGCTTGATATGCACAGTTCATCTAGCGTTGATGAATTCTTGAAGAAATCGGCCTATAGTCAGCCTACCAATGGCATGGCGTTTGTCGGTGGTGTGCTCGTTACAGCATTTGTTGGTGGTCCCGCTATTGTTGTAATTACGGCAAGTTTGCTCATGGGTGTGGCTATTCAATTAGTGATGAGTGATAGCTTGACCGGCTGGGGAACTTCGCTGGGTGACTTTGTGACGGGGAAGGGCTGATATATGTTTGCTGTTGAGTCCGAGCGTTTTTTTCTGAAAATTTTTTCAGCGTGGTTTTTGTTTTCAATGCTATTGGTGTTTTCTGCTGGTATCCAGCCAGTCGTATTGATCTTGCCAGTCGTAATTGCAGTGTTGGTGTTGACTTACTGGTCTGTAGACTGCGCATATCGTACTGAACGATTTAGCAGGTACGCAACATTTCGGCTGATTTCAAATCTTGCACTTGCTCCGGCAATAGCTTTTGTCATGACTTTAGCTGTTTCACATATAGAATTGAAGTTAGGTCCTCTGGCATCTGTAGCGCTGAGTAGTGTGCCGCTTATAATCGCTGGAGCTGCCTACGCAGTAATGTACGCCTGGAGAAGTAAACACAGTTCCTTACATGTGCGTGGGCAGCGTGTCGTTGTTGTTGAAAGTGCTCAGCAACATCATTGGGGCGTTGGTGCAGTGGGGGCGGGATTGGGGAGTTTACTTTATCCGGTGTTCGAAGCCCACAATACGTCATATTCGGTCGTGGTGTTCATCTCTATCGTGTTGTCGCTGTTTATGGTGTTCTATCACCGTTCCAGTATATCCGCGTTGAGGGGATTGAAAGAGAAAGAGTCGCGCGAACGCTGCCATTACACTTTCATGAACATCGAAGAAATCCGAGAGAAGCGCGCGGCGTCTCTGCTCGGCCGGATTTTTGCTGTAAGAGCCGGCCGTTAAGGTCTGCCAGAAAATCAGGTGATGGCACGGGCTTTGGTGCCTCCATTGGCAGCCATTTGACAGGGAAGGATTGATCTATGTTCGCGATTGAGGCGGAAGACTTCTTTTCCAGGATATTGGCTACGTGGTTTTTTTTTACTATGTTTGCTTTTTTTGCCGCAGCTCTTCTGCCCGGTCTATTGACGGTTCCTGCTGTAATTGCTTGTATAGGGTTGGCCTATTGGTGTATCGAATGCGCCTATCGCACTGAGCGGTTCTGGAGGTTTGCGGCTTTTCGACTTTTCAGTATTCTTGGGCTTGCTCCGGTCATAGGATTTGTTTGTGCTTTAATGACGGCAAGCAAAGAGTTAAAGCTAGGTCCTGTGATCTCGGTTGCGTTTGGCTGTATTCCAGTGATTATTGCTGTGATTGCCTATGTGGCCGCTTATCAGTGGCGTAGTCAACAAGATAATTTGGTTGTTCGTGGGCAACGTGTAGAAGTGACTGAAGTTGCTCCGCGCGGTAGGAATACTGTGTTGCTAAGCGGTTTGGCTGCAGGCCTGAGTAGTATGATCTATCCTGTGTTTAAATCTCATAATGTATCTACTGCGGCACTGGTTTCTGCAGTTGTGGCTCTTTCCTTGTTCGTCATTTTCTACTATCGCAACAACATCGCCGCCTTCAGGGAATTAAAAGAACGTGAAGCGCGCGAACGCTGCCATTACACCTTCATGAACATCGAAGAAATCCGAGAGAAGCGCGCGGCGTCTCTGCTCGGCCGGATTTTTGCTGTAAGAGCCGGCCGTTAAGGTCTGCCAGTAATTCAGTTCTCAAGGAGAGCACCATGTTGACGGACCTTCTTTCCATGCTAAGCCCGCAGAACAGGCGGCTGTTCAAGCTCAACACCTTTGCCCAAGGTAACGAGGAACACCTGCTACTGGAGAATTTCTCTGGCGGCGAAGGTTTGTCACGTTTGTTCCAGCTCGACCTCTCGCTGTTGAGCCAGCGCGCCGATGTGAAACTCAAGTCGTTGATCGGTCGCCCGGCAACTGTCGAGATTGAGTTGGCGGATGGTTCTCAGCGCTACATCAATGGCTATATCAATCGCTTCAGTACCCAAGGCAGCGACGGCGGATTTGTGCGCTACGCGGCGGTGCTTGGACCCTGGCTGTGGATGCTCACCTGCCGGTTCGACTCTCGCATCTTCCAGGACAGAACGGTGCAAGACGTCGTCAGCGAAGTGTTCGCCGGTTTCGGTACCTTGCCCAAGTACGAATTTCGCTTGAGCAAATCGCTCAAGCAGCACAGTTACATCACTCAGTATCGCGAGAGCGACTTCAATTTTGTGCAGCGCCTTCTGGAAAACGAAGGGTTGTTCTATTACTTCGAACACACTGCCGACTCGCACGTGATGGTCATCACCGATGACTCCAGCACACTGGTGCCGCTGCCGGAGCAACCAAAGATCCGCTTTCATAGCGCTTCGGTCACCGAGACTGCCGATTCGATCACTCAGTGGCATGCAACCCGGCAGTTGCAGTCAGGCAAAATTGCAGTCCGGACTTTTGACTATCGTCAGCCGCGCAATTTCCTTCCGGTATCGATGCAGAGCCTCAATCAGCAGGGCGATGTCGAAAACTTTGAGATTTACGACTTCCCGGGGCAGTACACCCATGGCACTTACGAAGACGGTGAAGTCATGGTGCGCAACCGCATCGAGGCGCTTGAGTTGATGGGCAAAACCTTCTATGGCGACAGTAACTGTCGAGCCATGAAGCCCGGCTATACCTTCGAGCTGACGCAACACTACGAGCATGATTTGGGGGGCGCAGAAAAACGCCAGTTTTTGTTGTTGAGTGTCGAGCACCAGGGCAGCAACAACTACATGACCGGCGATCAGGCCGGTTACCTGAACAAATTCATCTGTGTGCGGAAAAAAATCGCCTACCGTCCCCAGCTGGCCACCCGCAAGCCTTCGATCAATGGGCCGCAAACCGCCATCATCGTTGGCCCGCCAGGCGAGGAAATCTATACCGACGAGTTGGGCCGGGTGAAAGTGCAGTTCCACTGGGACCGCTATGGTCAGTTCAACGACCACAGCTCCTGCTGGGTCCGCGTCGCCCAAGCCGGGGCCAGCGGCGGCTTCGGCAGCATCCAGATCCCGCGGGTCGGTGACGAAGTGGTGGTGGTGTTCCTCGACGGTAACCCCGATCGCCCGTTGATCATGGGCAGCCTCTACAACAGCCAGAACACCCCGCCGTGGTCGCTGCCGGCCAACAAAACCCAAAGTGGCTTCCTCACCCGCTCAATGAAAGGCGATGGCGGCACGGCGAACTTCTTCCGCTTCGAAGACAAGGCCGGCGCCGAGCAGATCATCATGCACGCCGAGCGCAACATGGACACCGAGATCGAGCTCGATGAAAGCCATGATGTCGGCAACAACCGCAGGATCACCGTAGGTGGCACTCACACCGAGATCGTCAAGAAAGACACCGTGGTGCAGATCCAGGAGGGTTCGTACACCTTGCAGGTGGACAACCAGTTCATCCAGGTCAGCGCCCAGCAGCACATCATCCTGCAGGTAGGGCAGAGCAGCATCACGCTCACCCCGGATGGCATCGAGATCAAGGGCAAGGTCATCACCACCACCAGTAGCGAAACCACCACCATCACCGGCGCTACAGTCCGGATCAACGACTGAGGCCGCAGGCGATGAGCAGACCGTCGATCTACGACCGCATTTCCGCCAAGCGTATCGCGCAGGAAGAAGCTGCGCGCATTGCAGCATTGGTCGAGGCTGCTCGCCTGGCTGAACCACAGCCTGAACCAGAACCCGAGCCTGTTGCGTTACAGGACGTCACCAGCAGCTTCACATTTGCCGGCTTCAACCTGATGTTCCCGGCCGGTTTTCGCTTTCGCGATATCAACACCACCCTCGAACATGACGGTGAGCCGGTCACCTTGACGATCCGCCGGCGCGATGTGCGTCCGGGGCAAACGCTCGAGCAGTTGTTCGCGGCAGCAACCCGGAGCCTTCACGAACTCAACCCGCAGATGCGGGTGATCCGTCAGCGTGACTGCCGTATTGCCGGGAGTGCGGCCAAGGCCGTGGATTTTCATTTCAGCGCAGGCCATGAGCCACGGCACGGTCGTCTGGTGGGCGCACTTGTGCCTGTCGAAGGCCGGGACATCGTGCAGTGGCTGGATATTTCATGCGTGATCGATCCGACCAGGCCCGGGCTGAGCTTGTGGCTGACGGAGTTCGATCGCCTGCTCGACGGCCTTGCGCTGCGCTGACGTAACCCCCTTTTTTGATACCAGGAATTTTCATCGCATGGACTATGAGCTGCAGGAAGGTGGCATCGCGCTGCCGCAAGGTTTTGAGGATCGCACGGTCAACATGTTCGTGCTCGGGGCCAGTATTCCCGCGCCGTTGAGCATCACCATCTCGCGCGACACGCTACTGCCCGGTGAACAGTTGCAGGCGTATGTCGACCGCCAGGTAAAAATGCTCACGTCCAAATTGCGTGGCTATACCCGGATGGGGAGCAAGGACGTCAGCCTCTCGAGCAGCGCCCCCATCGAAGGGCTGCAGATCGATGCCTACTACATGAACCAGGGACGGCCGTTGTACCAGCGTCAGGCGGCGTTCCTACTGACACCTGAACGCGCCTTGATTTTCTCCACCACCGCACAAGCCGATTTCAGCCCCCAGCAGAACCAGGACTGGGACAACCTGCTGGCCAGTTTCACCCCGCGCAACCCGGTCGAGACCAGCACCGAATCCGGCGAACAGGAGTAACCCCTCATGTTCGAAGCGGCCAGGTTCGGCGACGAGATTTCGCACACCAGCGCATTGGGGGGCTTTTTGATCGGCGCCGCCCTGGGCATCGCGCTGATTGCCACGGTGGCCATCGCCACCTTCACCTGCGGGTTCGGCGTGGCCTTGCTCGCCGGCTTGGCAGCGGGCATCGGGGGCAGCTTGCTGACCGCCGCCGGGGAGGCCATAGGCAGTATGTTTTCATCCCCCTCCGGGACGATACTTACTGCCTCACCGAATGTCTTCGTCAACAGCCGCAAGGCCGCACGGGTCGAGAAAAGCCAGGGGGCATGCGACAAACATCCAGGCCCGGTGCAGATTGCCGAAGGCTCGACCAACGTCTTCATCAACAGCTCGGCCGCAGCGCGCAAGGGCGACAAGCTGACCTGCGGCGCCACCATTTCTGGCGGTTCGGACAACGTCATCATCGGCGGCGGCACCTACCGCTACCTGCCGGTCGACGATGAGATCCCCAAATGGCTGCGCACCACCGTCGATGTACTGATGGCCATTGCCGGTGCGGCCGGTGGCATCGCGCAACTGATCAAGGCCGGTACCCAGGCCGGCATGAAAGCCGTGATGCCCTGCGCCTTGAAGTTCACCGCAGGCTTCGTCGCCGGTGAGGTGGCCAGCCGCTACGTGGTCGAACCGGTAGCGCGCAAGGCCATCGGTGGCCTGGTCGGCAACCCGGTCGATCTCACCACCGGGCGCAAACTGATCCCCGACGAAGTCGACTTCAGCCTGCCGGGCCTGATGCCGATCGAATGGTCGCGCTTCTACGCCAGCGACCTCAGTGTCGACAGCGTGCTCGGCCGTGGCTGGGTGCTGCCCTGGGAGCAAAGCCTGCGTCGGCGCGGCAGCTTCATCTACCTCACCGACAACCAGGGCCGTGAAATCCCGTTCGTCACCCTGCAACCGGGCGAGCGCATCTACAACCCGCACGAGCAGGTGTACCTGGTGTGCACCGAGGGCGGCCACTACCTCCTGCAAACGCTGGACAACCTGTTCTTCTACTTCGGCGAAGTGCCGGACGACGACAGCCAGGTGCCGCTGCAGCGCATCGAAAACGCCCTCGGCCACTTCCTGCATTTCACCCGTACCGCACAAGGTGCGCTGACCGACATCAGCGCCACTGGCGGCATTCGCGTGCACCTGCACTACGACCATCCGCTGGGTCGCCTGACCGAGATCAAACGGGTGGTCAACAACCAGGCGGTCGAAACCCTGACCCAGTACCGCTACGACGAGCAGGGCCAGCTCAGCACGGTGATCAACCGCAACGGCGACAGCGTGCGCAGCTTCAGCTACGCCGACGGCGTGATGGTGACGCACAGCAACGCGTTGGGCCTGGGTTGCCATTACCGCTGGGAAACCCTCGGCGGCCAGCCACGGGTGGTCGAGCACTGGACCAGCGACGGCGAGCACTTTCACTTTCGCTACGACCTCGAAGGGCGCACCAGCTGGGCCACCGATGTCCTCGGTCGTGAACTCGAGGTGCACTACAACGCCGACCACCGGGTGATCGCCAGCCGCGACTATGGCGGCGAGCGCTACGCGATCGAGCTGGACGACAACGGCAACATGGTCGGGCTGAGCTTGCCGGACGGTAACCGCCTGCAATTCAAGTACGACGAATTTGCCCGCCTGCTTGAAGAGACCGACCCGCTGGGCCGCACCATCGGCTACGACTACCACCACCTGACCACCCTGGTGACCAAGGTCGGTTACCCGGACGGCAGCACCTGGCAGGCGCGTTACGACGACAAGGGCAACCTGCTCGCCGAGATCGATGCCCTGGGCCAGTCGACCGAGTACCTGAACAGCGACGATGGTTTGCCGCACACCATCATCGACGCCAACCACAAGTCCAAGTACCTGTGGTGGAACACCCAGGCCCAGGTCGAGCGTTATCAGGACTGTTCGGGCAAAAGTACCTGCTACCGCTACGATGAGCGCCAGTACCTGGTGGCGGTGACCGATGCGTTGCAGCAGACCACCACGCTGGAGCGCAAGCCGGACGGTGAAGTCCTGCGCATCAACCATCCGGACGGCACTGCGGAAAACTTTACCTATAACGTCTATGGCCAGGTGCTCAGCCACGCCGACGGCAAGGGCCAGATCACCCGCTTGCAACGGACTGCACGGGGCTTGCCGAGCAGCCGCCAGGATGCCAAAGGGCAGCAGATACGTTACGAGTACGACAAGGCCATTCGCCTGACCGCGCTGGTCAACGAAAACAATGCGACCTACAGCTTTGCCTACGATGCCGCGGATCGGCTGAGCGAAGAGGTGCGGGTGGATAACCTGACGCGGCGTTTCAGCTATAACGAGGGCGGTTACCTGACCCGCGTTGATGAAATCGGTTATGGCGAAAATGGCGAGCAGCCGCAACGCGAGACGCTGTTCGAGCGGGATGCGATTGGTCGCCTGATTGCCAAGCTCAATCGCGATGCGCGTCAGCAGTATGAGTATGACGACGGTGACCGGTTGCTGAGTATTCAACGCCAGCCAACCATGACCGGTAAGCAACTGGGGGTAACCGAAGAGAAGCTGGAATACGCCTACGACCTGCTGGGCCGGTTGACTGAGGAAATCACTGCCGATGGAGCCCTGAGCTACGAGTACGACCCACTCAGCAACCTGACCACGCTGACCCTGCCGGACGGCCGTAAGATCAACCATCTGTATTACGGCAGCGGTCACCTGCACCAGTTGAACCTCGATGGCCAGGTAATCAGCGACATGGAGCGCGATGACCTGCACCGCGAGGTGTACCGCACCCAGGGCAAGCTCACCAGTTGCTTCGGCTATGACGCGATGGGACGCAAGGCGTGGCAATTTGCATCGAAGCTGCCTGCCGACAAACTCTCACAGGTGCATAACAGCGGGATCAACACCTCGTTGCTGTTGGAACATGCCTACAACCCGGTTCACCGCCGCTATCAGTACGATCCGGCGGGTGAGTTGGTGCACACCCTGGACAAACTGCGCGGCGAGATCAAGTACGAGTACGAAGCCAATGGCCAACTAAAAGGCCGTGACACCGGTTCGCTGCTCGGTAGCGAAGAGTTCCGCTACGACGCCGCAGCCAACCGGCTGAACTTCAATACCAGCCAGTTCGACAAGGTCAAGGACAACCGCATCAGGCAGTGGCGGGATCAGGAGTATCGGTACGATCCCTGGGGCAACCTGATCGAGAAGCGCTCGGGGCATGGCAAGCTGCAGAGCTTCAGCTATGACTGCGAGAACCGCCTGGTTCGTGCCGAGACCTTAGTCAACGGCAAGCTGGAAAGCACGGGCGAGTATCGCTACGACAGCCTCGGGCGGCGGGTAGCCAAACAGTCGGAGGTCAACGGCAAAACCGAGCAGAAACACTTTCTTTGGCAAGGGCTGCGGATGTTGCGGGAGGAGGTGCCGGGGCAGAGCAGTTTGTATATCTACGAGCCAGGTAGTTATGCGCCGTTGGCACGCATCGATCAAACGGAGGGCGAGGAGCAAAAGCTTTACTACTTCCACACCGACCAAATCGGTACGCCGCTGGAGATGACCAACTGTGATGGAGAGATCGTTTGGCAGGCGACGTACCGTTCGTGGGGGGAGATAGAACAGCTCGAAGCCAATGACGTCGAGCAGAATCTGAGGTTTCAAGGTCAGTACTTTGACCACGAGACTGGGCTGCACTACAACACATTTAGGTACTACGATCCGGAAGTGGGGCGGTTTGTAACGCAGGATCCGATTGGATTGGATGGAGGGTTCAACCTTTATCGATACGTACCGAACCCAACGGGTTGGATTGATCCTTGGGGATGGGAGTGCTGGGGGACTGCGCGTAAGAACTACTGGAAAGCTGAGGCTAAAGCTCCTACTCAGGCATATTCCCCTGCTAACCTTGCTCGGATGGCGGAAGGTAAGGCACCTAAAATGACTGTTCTAGTAAGGAACAGAAAAACCTTTGCAGTGACCAAAAAGGAAATGTCTTTGGAACTCCATCATAATGATATCCCTCAACGAGTTGGCGGGGTCGGCGTACATGATAAAGATAATCTGCTTTCGCTTACACCATGGGAACATGAGGCCGTGGACCTGTATCGCCATGTTGGATACGATTTGATCAAAGTTGTTAAAGGAGTAGACGTCTGGTGAGTGCGAATTCAATTATTTTAAATGGTATTGTTAGTTCCGAAGCATACCAGGATATAGTTTCTCAGTTAAAAAAAGAAATTGGGATTGCTATTTGTGAAGAGCTTTCAGAGTTGTTTGAGGACTTTGATGCGGCAGCTTTTGAAAGGTCGGGCTTGTCGATTGAGGAGCTTGAATCTGCATTCGAGACTATGTCGGGTGAATTAAGAAGCTATTCAGTTAGAAAGTATAAGGCTCTAGATGGCGTCCCGGAAGAGCAGGAGTACCCTGTGGGTGAAGAGCCGGACGAGGATGATAATGAATCTGAGAGTGAAAATTTGGGGTATGCCCCAGGATTTTTGTTGGCTAATGCAATAGAGTTTTTGCTTGCAAGAAAAGGGGGAGGGTATCTGGAAAAATATCTCAAGGAGTCCAGGATTCCGCAAGCTGGAAAATATGCTAAACAAATCCTGTCATTTCTAGGATAGATTTTGGTTTGTTAGGCTCTGTACGAAATCCCGAGAAACCCAATCGGCGTCCCTCGGGAGCTGAAGTTTTGTAGAGTTTCCAGCCATCTACGGAAAGGAATCCTGTGATGGCAAAGCGTTACGAACTCTCGGATGAGGCCTGGACTGTGGTTGCTGATCTCTTCATCGAACCCCATGGCCGGGGGCGGCCCCGTCTGAGCGACCGCCTGATGCTTGATGGCGTGCTCTGGGTGCTCTGCTCAGGTGCTGCGTGGCGAGATATGCCAGAACGCTTCGGCCCGTGGTCAACGGTGTATCAACGGTTTGGGGGCTGGCGAAACCAGGGGACATTCGATCAGATGCTCAAACGCTTGCACATGAGATTGAATGAGCAAGGCTTGATCGATTTACAAACCTGGATGATCGACTCAACCGCAGTACGCGCAACCCGAGCCTCTTCTGGCGCCGGGAAAACTTCTACCTCGGCGAAGGGCCGGCTGACGACAGCCAGCTGCCGCTGCAACGCATCGAAAACGCCCTTGGCCACTTCCTGCATTTCACCCGTACCGCACAAGGCACGCTGACCGACATCAGCGCCACTGGCGGCATTCGCGTACACCTGCACTACGACCACCCGCTGGGTCGCCTGACCGAGATCAAACGGGTGGTCAACAACCAGGCGGTCGAAACCCTGACCCAGTACCGCTACGACGAGCAGGGTCAGCTCAGCACGGTGATCAACCGCAACGGCGACAGCGTACGCAGCTTCAACTACGCCGACGGCGTGATGGTGACGCACAGCAACGCGTTGGGCCTGGGTTGCCATTACCGCTGGGAAACCCTCGGTGGCCAGCCACGGGTGGTCGAGCACTGGACCAGCGACGGCGAGCACTTCCACTTTCGCTACGACCTCGAAGGGCGCACCAGCTGGTCCACCGATGTGCTTGGTCGCGAACTCGAGGTGCACTACAACGCCGACCACCGGGTGATCGCCAGCCGCGACTATGGCGGCGAGCACTACGTGATCGAGCTGGACGACAATGGCAGCATGGTCGGGCTGGGCTTGCCGGACGGTAACCGTCTGCAATTCAAATACGACGAATTTGACGGCAAGGGCCAGGTCACCCGCTTGCAACGGACAGCGCGGGGTTTGCCGAGCAGCCGCCAGGATGCCAAAGGGCAGCGCATTCGTTTCCCGGCCTCCGGCACGCAGCCCCAACCACCTCAGAACTTCGAGAAGTTGATCGCATCGACAATGATCGAGCCACCAATACCGGTCAGCGAAAGCAACAATGCCCGCACCAGGGGCTCTTCGGAGTAACGCGAGAACGCGCCGGTGTTGAGCGCAGCGATGCGGGCACGGATCATTTCCAGCTTGTCCTGGTTCAGTCTGTCTTCAGCAGGGAACAACAAGTAGTCATCAATACGCCGCAAGGCTATTTGCCGTGCTTTCTCCGCCGCGCGGCGCAACGATATCGCTGAGCTGAGCAGTATCGCCGCGGTGAGCAGAAATGAAAGGACAATGCTCGGCGGGGTCGGCCAGTTGTCGAAATAGCTGCTGCGCGAGGCGATCATGATCAACAGGACGATGGTCGGTGCATAGATCAGGCGATTGACTGCCGCCGTGCGCTTGGCGATCAGGACCATGTCCATCCAGTCGTCGATGCAAGGGTGGGCAGGGATTCCAAAGATCTTTTCATGCTCGATTTGCAGGGAATTCGGCCAGATGCCGTGGTGATTGCTCAACTGGCGGATGAAGCGTGTGAGCAAGCGGTTGGCGTCTACTACCCAGAACACCAGCAACTGGAAGAGCACCAGGGGTAGTAGCCAGCTCAATCGCCACATTGTCGAGGTGCCGCGAACCGGGAGCCCCTCCATGGGCCACAGCACCATCAGTACGCTGGTGATCACCAGGAAAAACCAGGTGGCGAGCGCCGCCCGCAACAGGCGCGCGGTGAAGGTGCCGCATTCGCAATGCTCGCGCCAGAAGCGCGAGATGTACACCAGCGGGCGCGCGTCACGGCTGGTGGGGAGTTGCAGGGCATCCCGTGATTTGTCGCGGATGTGCGGGATATCGCTGGGCGACAGCGGGAAGATGATCTTGAACAGCCAATGCCCCAATTGATTGAGCCATTGGCGCCAGGACCATTTTTTATGACGTTGGTTGAACAGCGGAAAATGGCGCCACAACCTTGCCCGGTAAATCGGCGTTATATGGCTGAGGTGGTAGGTATTGCGGATCTCGATACGGTTGACTTGCAGGTTGCGCCAACCCCAGCACAGCGCCGAAACCGAGATCAGTGCCGCCAGCAGGCGCAACGCGACGGTAGGCCAGGCACTGATGCCCTGGAACAGGAACATCGGCTCACCCAGGCCGTTGTCGGTCAGGTCGCGGCGAATCTGGTACGCCCACAACAGCGCCAGAATGAACACCACCAGCGGCACCAGGATGTACCACCCCGAGGCATTGAACAGGCCGGTAATGCCGGCAGTGGCACGCCCGCGCCGTAACGAGACGGGTGTGGTTCGGCGAATAAGCTCGGCGCAAATGATGCCCAGCACAATCAGCACGAAGGTGATCCACATGAACTCCACCCGCCAGTACAAGGTACCGATCAGGGCGGCCAGGGCGGACGCGGCATAGAGCGACATCGGCATGCCGTAAACCCAGGGCGGGAGCCGGTAGGGCGGCGCCACGGCGTCCTGATCGGGCGACGCGGGCGGTGTTGGTGTGGCGGGTGTTCTGTGGGTCCACCACCAGCCGAGGGCCAATGCCAGCAGCAGTAATATCAATGACAAAGGCCCGGCCCCGAAGAACGCCAAGCGCGCGGTAAAGTCTTTGCGCATTGCCGGGGACATCTCGGGGTAGGGGAGTTCTGCGCGGTCCTGCAAGCAGCGCAAGGCCATGATGTCTTGCGGGCGCACGCGGCTGATCTGGTCCGCGCGCCCTGGATTGGGCGCGGTACAATCCTGCGGTCGCGACCCGGTCAGTTGGCTGGCCAAGGGGATGAAGCCTTTGATGCCCACCTCATAGATACCCGGCGAGAGCAGCCCCGATGTGGTGTAGTCGAACTTTGCCCGCTTGGCGTCGAAGCTTTGCGGGGCTTGTGCCGCCAGCACGGCGATGAACACGGCACTTTGCAAACTGTCGCGAAACGGCGGTACGTCCTGTTGCAGGGCCCGGGTCAGGGTCAGCCCATAGGGCGCGGCCAGCACCAGGTTGCGGGTGGTTTCGGCCTGGCCGCGTTGCAACATGCGGGCATCCAGGTCAGTGGAGAAAAACACCTTGTACGGCATGCGCGATTTCAGCGCTTGCAGGGCCAGCAATTTGTCATAGGTATCGAGCCCCAGTATGCCAATGGCGCCGATGCCGTTTTCACCCTTGCGCCGATAGAGTTCGTCTTCATCGGCGATGTGGTCGGCCAGGCGGCGCAGGTAGTCGAGTTGGGAGTTGCCATCGGACTTCTCCAGCGGGCTGGCGTCCAGTTCAAGGGTGTCTTTCTTGCTGTCGTTGCCCGCGGCCTTGGCAACGCTGGCGGCCTCCTCCGGAAGACGCCCATCCAGGCCGCGCAGGTAGCTGAAACGTAGGACCCACTCATCAACGGAGCGTCTTTTTTTATCGTCTAGGCCCGCGCTCTCGGCCACCTGGGATTTGAAGCTTTCGATCAATGCGCGGCTGTAGAAGCTGTCCCACTCGGAGATCAGTGCGATGCGGTTCAGGCGCTGGAAGCCTCTGCGGCTGCAGTCGTTGCCGACCCTCATCAGCGCGCCCGGCGCACACTGCAAGCCGGCGACGGGGTCGACCCTGCGCAGTTTCAGTTCTTCGAGCAGCAGGGCGGTCATGGTGCGGTCGTCGCTGATGGTGCGCAGCAGTTTGAGCGTTTGCTGCGGATAAGCTGTTTTCGCTTTTGCCTGGTCCTCGGGCTTTTCGATCCCGCGCATCAGCATCTTTCTGTCGGCGGTGGCCAAGGGCGAGTAGATCTCTATGTTGGGCACCTCTGTGCCTTCGTATTCCTGGCGGTACATGTAACGCAGCACCGTCGAGTCGGCAGGCCCGACGACCTTGAGGATTCTGTCGTCGTTGAGCTGGGTGCAGGAGGCGGACGAGGGCGTGCCGTCAAGCTTGCCGACCTTGCACGACAAGGTCTGGCGCAGTTGCTCAAGCTTTTGCAAGGGGGCGGTGTCGAGGTGGTTCTGTTTGAGCCAGAACAAAATGGTGCGGGCGGCTGGATGCGGGTTGTTGTCGATATCGGTCGGCGGGTCGAAAGGGTTGGCGACAAAGACTTCATAGGGCAGTTCTGTGCGCCCGCGATTGACCTGGGTATCAGTGGCCTGAGCATCGGTTGGCGACGCGAGCGGATCACCCTGCAGGTTGTCTGCCAGGGCCAGGCAACGAATGTTCTGTTCGTCTTCGGGGACCATCCGCGCCGTCTTGAAACCGGCGAGCATGGCGTAGCGCATGCGTCGGCGCAGCTCCACTTCTTCGGCGTAGGGCCCACCTTCGACCAGGGCAACCATGATGTTGGTCGGCTCGGCGGTTGATGCCTGGGACGTTGCAGTCGGGGCTATCGATTTGTCAAAAAGCTCAGAGGTGCATTCGGAGCCAAGCACAGCGCTCTTGTTCTCTTTGAGTCGCTTGCGGTAGCGCTCCAGGGCATCGAAAGGGTCCTGCCACAGGCGTGCTTCTATCGGCAGCTGGGTCTGGAACTGCGCACCAAAGGGGCGTTGCTCGAGGAACGGGGCACGGGTGAGGGCAAAGGTAGAGACAATCAGGCTAAGCACAATTGCGCTGCCAGGCAGCCAGAAGCCGAGGTTGCTCCCCGAATCGTTGCTGTTCATTCTCTGGCCCTCAGGTGGCAAACCGACCACCAGGAACAAGGTAAAGAACCCAATCGAGGAGCGCGCTTCGTACTAAAGGGCCTTGGCCACCGTTGCAACTCGCCAGCTCATGAGCTTGCTGGCGGCACCGCTTCCAGTCGCTCTGTAACTGCCAGGCTAGCGGTGTACCTGATAATTGTAGTTCAGCTGGCCAGTTGTCCAGTCGCGGTCCGGGCAAGGCGCTGCGTCTTGCTCACGGCCGCGGGACCTGCACAGGTCATCAGATATAGATGAACACCAGCACCAGGGCTGCCACTACTGCCCATTTTTCCAGGTAGTAGCGGGTGCGGTTGCGCTTCTTCAGCGCCTTGCCGCGTTCGCGGATCTTGTAGATGCGGGTGAACAGGCGGTTGATGCCGCCAGTCTTGTCACCGGCATCGTTGGGCGCTGCGGCGGCGGCCATGACGCTGCGGCTGAACCAGCGGTTGAAAGCAGTGGCCCAGCGGTATTTGAGCGGGCGCTCGACGTCACAGAACAGGATGATGCGGTTGTGCTCGGTCTGGTTCGAGGCGTAGTGGATGTAGGTCTCGTCGAAAATCACCCCTTCGCCGTCACGCCAGGCGTAGTTCTCACCGTCCACACAGATGTAGCAGGCGTCGTCGTTCGGCGTGTCCAGGCCCAGGTGGTAGCGGTAGGAGCCGGCGTACGGGTCGCGGTGACGGACCAGCTTGGAGCCTGGTGGCAGGGTGGCGAACATCGCGGCTTTGACCGTGCCGATGCCTTGCAGCAGTTCGGTGGTGCGCGGGCACAGCTTCATCGCCGAGGGGTGGCTCTCGCCGTACCACTTCAGGTAGAAGCGCTTCCAGCCGCTCTTGAAGAACGAGTTGAACCCGACGTCGTCGTAGTTCTGCGAGCTCTTGATCTCGCCCACATGCAGCAGTTGCTGCGCTTCGGCGCGGATTTCCTGCCAGTTGTCCTGCAGCGGCTTGAGTTCGGGGAAGCTTTCGACCGGCAGGTAGGGTTTGGCCGGGAGCTTGGAGAACAGGTAGAGGAATACGTTGACCGGGGCCAGGAAGCTCGAGTGGTCACCCAATTGGCGGGTGACCTTGTGCCTGACACGTCCGCGAAAATGGACGTAGGCAATCGAAAAAACAAACAGCAGAACCAGGAATATTTTCATGGGCGGATACTTGTCGATGTGGCGATGCGCCATGGCATAAGCCAGCCAGCATAAACAATCACACCCGGGGTTTGTACTAAATGTTACCGAAGTGGCGCACGACATTAGTCATAGGCGCAAAGGTTTGCGTTGTAGCCATTGCAGGGATCTAAAGTCGCCGGCTACCGGCATGCAGGGTTAGACTGGACGCCACGACGGTCGAGAAGGGAGGGCAAGGCATGGAGCAAGGCATGCGCGAAACGGGTGAGCCGTTCAAGCGGCTGTTTTTCGCCGTGGACTGCACACCGACGCAGCGCCGGGCCATTGCCCAGTGGCGCAGCGAACTCGGTATGGACAATGGCCGGCCGGTGCCGTCGGCGAATTTCCACCTGACCCTGATGTTTCTAGGCACAGCAGGCACGGCACAATTGCCGGCCATTCTCGCGGCGGCTGCGGCGGTGAAGGTGCCCGGCGAGCCACTGGCCGTGGCGCTTGATCGCCTGGAAGTCTGGCGCCCGGCCAAGGCCCTGGTGCTGGCCCCCAGCGAGACACCGGTCGCCTTGCGGCAGCTGGTCTATGCCCTGCAACAGGCATTGCTGCCCCTCGGTTTTGCCGAAGCGCCGAGAGAATACCGCCCGCACCTCACCCTGTTTCGCGACTTTCATGGCCCGGTACCGGAAGCCTTGGAGGCACCGCAGTTCAGCTTGAAAGTACGGCATTTCACCTTGTTCGAATCGCGCCGGGGACGTTACTGGCCGTTGGCGCACTGGCCGTTGCAAGTCGCTCATTGAGATGCAGTGACGGAGTGGCTAGTCTGAAGACCTTTTCTGTCAAAGGACGACAACGCATGAAAAAGCCGTACCTGGCCCTTGTGGCGCTGCTGGGATTTGCCGGTTACACCGCCTTCACCATGCTCCATGCCGAGCAGTCACTGATTCAGTTTGGCCTGCAACTGATGTCCAGGCCGGACACCGCCCAGGTCGTTATCGACCTGTACCTGCTGGCGGTGTTGGCGTGTGTGTGGATGTACCGCGATGCCCGCAGCCGCGGCCGAACGTTAGTCGCGGTTCTGCCGTATTTTCTGCTGACTGCGGTGTTCGTGTCGGCTGGGCCGTTGCTGTACATCGTGGTCAACGGCTTTCGGCGCAACGACCCGGTGGGAGCGGGCCTTGCCCCGCGATCGGGCGCGTAGCGGCCGCAAAATCAGGAGTTTGCGACAGTCCTGATCCGACGCGTTGTCCGGGTTTACTGCCGCTTTGCGGCAGATCGCGGGGCAAGGCCCGCTCCCACTGGAAGTACCCTCACCGTGCCGCCTAGAACTGTGGCGTGTACTTCACGCTGAACATGAAGTTGCGCGGTTCGCCAAAGTTGTTGTTGCCACTGAGCTGGTTGTAAGCCGCCACGTAGTAGCGTTTGTCGAACAGGTTTTTGCCATTCACCGCCAGGCTCACCTCAGGCGTCAGCTGATAGGCCAGGCGCGCATCCCACACGGCATAACCCGCTACGTCGTAGGTAGACTCGTAACCCAGGGTGTGGCTTTGCGCGGTAAAGCCCAGACCAGCGCTGACCTTGCTCCAGTCCCCCGGCAACTGGTAGTCGCTCCACACCCGCAGCATGTGCTTGGGCGTCCAGGTGCTGAAGGTCTTGCCTTCGTTCTCCGGGTCGTCCAGGTACTTGGTGGTGTTGTAGGTGTAGCCGGCAAACAGTTGTAGGCCGCTGAGCACCTCGCCGCTGATCTCGGCCTCGATGCCCTGGCTGCGCACCTTGCCGGTGGCGGTCGAGCAGTACCAGTCATCGCAGGCAAAACCTGAGGCCAGGTCCTGGGTTGCGCGGTTCTCCTGGTCGAAGCGGAACACTGCCAGGGAGGTATTGACCCGGCCGTCGAACAACTCGCCCTTGATGCCCATTTCATAGTTGCTGCCGATGATCGGCTTGAGCACTGAGCCACTGGCATCACGCTCGGACTGCGGTACGAAGACGTCGGTGTAGCTGGCGTAGACCGCCCACTCGCGGCTCAAGTCGTAGACGATGCCGGCGTACGGGGTGACTACGCCAGTCTCGGTCATGGTGCTTGGCGTATTGACCGTGCCGGCACGGTTGGTCGGGGTATAGGTAGTCGAGTCATACGTCTGGTCGAACCAGCTGACCCGCGAGCCGAGTACCACGGTCAGTGGTTCGGCAAGCTTGACCCGCCAGCTGCCGTACAGGCCTTTCTGGCGTACATTATAGGCGCTCCCGGTACCGCGGCCGCCGGGGTTGGCCAGCAGGCTGTCGTAGTCGATGTCAGGGCGGTGGTGGTCGATATCGAACACGTTGTCGCCGCTGGCATTGAAGGTGCGGGCAAAGAGGTCATCGGTGGTCAGCTTGGAGTAGTTGCCGCCGAGGGTGATCTCCTGTTCCAGGCCCAGGCCCTGGAAGCTGCCGACCACGTTCATGTCGACACCCACTTTGGTGGAGTCGAAGTCTGTCACCCAGTCGGCATACGTCACACCGCTGCCATCGAATTCCAGGCCGTCGCCGGTGGATTGCACGCGCTGGTGGGCGGAGGTGTTGGTTTCGCTCATGCGCACGCCGGCGATACGAAACTTCCAGTCGTCGTTGAAGCGGTGCTCGAGGTCGGCGTAGAGGGTGGTGACGTCGATTTCCGAATGGTTCCAGCGCGAGCCGGTGAAGGTCGAGCGCGGTACGTCCAACGGGCTGCCGTCGATGTAGCGCGGCAGGCCGCGCAGCATCGGTCGCGACTCGGCATCGGAACGGCTGACCGCCAGGCCCAGGGTAGTGTCTTCACGCAGGTCGAAATCCAGGGCGCCGTAGAGCGAGTGGGTCTTGCTCCATTCGTAGTCGATGAACGAGTCGCTCTGGTCTTCATCGGCGACAAAGCGTCCGCGCACGGTCCCGGCGTCGTTCAGCGGGCCACCGGCGTCCAGTTGCAGGCCGTAGTGATCCCAGCTGCCGGCCTTGCCGGTGAGGGTCACGGTCGGCGCGCTCTGGCCGCGTTTGCGCACCAGGTTGACCGCGCCACCCGGGCTGCCGGTGCCTTGCAGCAGGCCCGAGGCGCCGCGCAGGACTTCCATGCGGTCGAAGAAAATCAGGTCCTGGGTGGCCCAGTTGCCCAGCGAGTAGGTGTTGCGCGGGATCGGCACGCCGTCGTACTGCCAGTCGTCGATCTGGAAACCGCGCGAATAGATGATCAAGCCCGGTCCCACGCCCTGCAGGCCGACCAGGCCGGTGGTCTTGTTGACGGCATCCTTGAGATCGACGATGTCCTGATCGTCCATCTGCTTGCGGGTCATGACCGACACCGACTGGGGGATTTCCTTGAGCGTGTGAGTGCCCTTGCCGATGGTGGTTGCCCGAGCGGCGTAGGAGCCCGAACCCTCGGTGGTGGCGCTCAGACCGCTGTCATTGATGCTGGTGGCGCCCAGTTCCAGGGCATCGCCGGCATCGATGGCCGGGAACACGCTGAAGTTGCCCTGATCGGTCACCAGCAACTGCAGGCCGCTGCCGGCCAAGGCCTTTTGCATGGCCTGCACGGCGCTCATGCGGCCAGCGATTGCCGGAGCCTGCTTGCCCTGCACCAGTGCAGGGTCGAGGGAGACGATGCGTCCGCTCTGGCTGGCGATGGCATTGAGGGTGCTGGCCAGGCTGGCGGCGGGCAGGTTGAACGATAGCGTCTGTTCCTGGGCCGAGGCGCCAGTGGCAAGGCAGGCCATGGCAACGGCCGCAGGAAGGGCGTGGGACCAAGGGTTGAGCACGGAATACTCCTGATGAAAGAGGGGTGTCAGGAGATAGGTGCGACGAGAAATGAAAACCGGACACAAATACGATTGATTTTCATAAATATTTTTTCAAGACGGATTCTTTGCCCGGATCAGGGTCAGCCACGGGCTGTAGTGTTCGACCCGTACCGGCAGGGTTTCGGCCAGCGCGGCGAAGGCGCGTTGCGGTTCGTCGAGGGGGAAAACCCCTTGCACGCGTAGTCCGCGGACCTCGGGCTCGACCCGGACAAAGCCGCGGTAGTAGGGGCGTAGCGCCTCGACCACGGCTTGCAGGGAATCATCCAGCACATTCAGACGGCCGTTGAGCCAGTCGGCGCGATGGCGCTGGTCATCGTTCAGGGCTTCGATGCGCTGCGAATGGAGCAGGGCTGCGCGGCCTTCCTGGATATCCAGCTCGGTGCCATTGGGCAGGCGTGCCCGCACCGAATGCTCAAGCACCACCACGCGGGTGGCCTGCGCTTCCTGGCTGACCAGAAAACGTGTACCCAAGGCGCGCACGTCGCCCTGGGCGCTGCGCACGCGCAACGGCCGTGCCGGGTCGGCGGCAACCTGGATCAGCAAGCTGCCCTGACGCAGGATCAGCAAGCGTTGCTTGGCGTCGAATTGCAGGTCGACGGCGCTGCCGGCATCCAGGCTCAGGCGACTGCCGTCGGCCAGGGTGAAGCTGCGCCGTTCGCCGCGACCGGTACGCATATCGGCCAGCAGCGCTTCACCCATCTGGCTACGCGCACCCAGCCACAGGCCACCGCCGAACAGACCGAGGGCGGCCACGCTGCGCAACAGGTCGCGACGTGACGTGGTGGGTTGCAGCAATACCCGGCGCGCTTCGCCAGCCTGGCCCGGGGCCCGGCGGTCGAGGCTGCGCACCGTCTGGCAGGCGCCGCCGAGGCGGTCTTGCAAGCGTTTCCAGGCTTGTGCGTGAGACGGGTCGCTGGCCAGCCACAGGTCGAACTGCGCCTGTAGCGCGGCGTCGGTATTGCCGGCGCTAAGGCGCACCATCCAGTCGATGGCACCTTCGGCGGCAGGGTCCAGGCGTGACTGGTTCATGGTGCCAGCTCGCTCAGGTAGCACTGCTGCAAGGCCTGTTTCATGTAGCGACTCACCGTGCGCTCGGACAGCTCGAGCTTGCGCGCGATGTCCACATAACTCAGCCCGTCCAGCTGGCTGTAGAGGAAGGTGGCCTTGACGATCAGCGGCAAGCCGTCGAGCACCTGGTCGATGCTTACCAGGGCTTCGATCAGCAGCAGCTGTTCTTCCGGCGATGGCGCCAGCGGTTCGGGCAGCGCCGACAAGCGCTCAAGGTACGCCAGCTCCAGTTGCCGGCGTCGGTGACGGTCGAAGATCAGGCGGCGGGCGATGGTCGAGAGGTAGGCACGCGGTTGCTGGATGCTTTCCGGGTCGACCTGGGCGGTGAGCATCTGGCAGAAGGTTTCGGCGGCGGTGTCTTCGGCGTCGGCACGGTTACGCAGACGCTTATGGATATGCTGCAGCAGCCAGCGGTGATGGTCGCTGAAAAAGAAGCCCAGTTTGCGGGTCGACGGGTTTTGCACCGGTGGCTGTCCAGACGTTAGTGTAAATCGTTCTCAATGCTACCTGTCTCTGGTCCGACAGCGCAATTGTTCGATTCATACAACGACAAAGGGGCCGCATCGGCGGCCCCTCGGGTGGTGCATCAGGCAATCGGGATCAGCGGGTCGGCTGCGGCCAGTGCCGTTGCGCGATCAGCTGCCGGCGGGTAGATCCAGGTGGTGTTGATCTGGGTCTTGAGGTCTTTGGCTTCTTTGCGCAGCAATTTGACCTGGCGATCCCAGCCTTCGGTGTACACCGCACCCCAGGCTCCCAGGTCCAGGCAGGTCACGTACTTGGGCTGGCTGTAGGGGGTGGGTTCGACGCCGAGCAGGTCCGCAGCCACGTTGTTGCCGCTGTGACGGCCGAGGACGATGGCGTGCTGGCAGGACATCACGGCGAAGTTGCCTAGCTCGTCGGTGGCGGCGTAGGCCACGTCGCCGGTGGCGTAGACATGCTCCTGGCCTTTGACCTTGAGGTGGCGGTCGACATGCAGGCGGCCTTGCCCATCACGTTCGCCTGGCACTTGTGCGGTCAGCGCGCTGGCGCGCACGCCCACGGTCCAGATTACCGTGTTTGCCTCGATCCGCTCGCCATCGGCGAGGGTGACGCCGCCGGCATCCACGCCCGCTACCGAGGCATTGACCCGCCATTCCACACCCAGGGCCTCGGATGCTTCGATGATGGTCGGGCTGATGCCTTCACCCAGGGCGGCACCGATCTTGGCACCACGGTCGACGATGATCACCCGCACCTTGGCGTCGGCACCGAGGATGGCGCGCAGACGGCCGGGCATTTCGGTTGCGGTTTCGATCCCGGTGAAGCCACCGCCGGCAACCACTACGGTGTTGCGTGCAGCCGATTCCGGCAGCGTGGCCAGTGACTTGAGGTGCTGTTCCAGGCGCGCTGCCGATTCGATCTGGTCGACATCGAAGGCGTGCTCGTTGAGCCCGTCGATGTTCGGGCGCCACACACCACTGCCAGCCGCCATCACCAGACGGTCGTAGTTGAGTTCGCTGCGCTGGCCCTGGGCGTCGGTGTAGCTGACGCGCTTGGCCGCTACGTCGATCTGCTCGGCGGCGCCCTGGATGAAGGTCACGCCGACCGCTTTGAACAAGTCGCCCAGGGGCGCTTTCATCTGATGCACGTCAGGCTCGTAGAAGCGCGGACGAATGCGCAGTTCGGCTTGCGGGGCGAGGACGCTGATGGCGACATCGTCGCGGCCGTGCTGGTCGAGCAGGCGGGCTGCGCTCAAGGCGCTCCAGACACCACCAAAACCTGCGCCGACAATCAGAATGTGCTGTTTCATGGGTTGCTCCACAGAAAAGAAATTGTTGTATGAGCGGGGGCGTTGAAGGCAGCCTTGACCGCGCCGAACAACTACGACTCTATTGGTCGTAGTTATTCGGCGCAAGTATTTTTTTCTGTGGGACCATGCAGCGATCCGCGTAATCTTGCACGCGAACCGCTGTATTTCTGGGTTTCATTGCGCTGAAAGTGGTGCTGGCGGGCAGCCGGAAGCCGACGAGTGGCAGGGAATGGTGACAGCTGGATCACGTAAAGCATGAAAACACTGCTAGTATTTGCGACAAAGTTAGTCGGAGATTGTCATGTCACTGTATAGCGCCGGGGTGGAGTACGGCATCCATTGCCTGGCCTTCCTGGTGGATGAGCTGGGAGATAGCCGTGAAGCCAGCGTGCGCGACCTTGCCGAGCTGCAAGGGGTGCCGCAGGAATACCTGGCCAAAGTCTTCACCAAGCTGGCCAAGGCCGGGCTGGTGGTCGCCACCGAAGGTGTGCGCGGTGGCTTCAAGCTGGCTCGGCCGGCTGACGAGATCAGCGTGCTCGACATCGTTACGGCCATCGACGGGCGCAAGATGATCTTCGAGTGCCGCGATGTGCGTGATCGCTGCGCGCTGTTTGACGGCTCGCCGCCGAGCTGGGCGCAGGAGGGCACCTGTTCCATTCATGCGGTGATGCTGACGGCGCAAAAGCGGATGGAAGAAGCGCTGGCCCAGCAGACCATCCTCGATATCGCCCGGCGCGTGGGCCGCAAGGCGCCACCGGAGTTCTCCGCCCAGGTGGTCGACTGGATGAACGATCGCCGTGCAGGCAAGGCAGCCGGGGATATCCCGCTGGTGGATGTTTCCGAATAACCCCCGGTGGGAGGAGCTACCTGTGGGAGGTCTCTACTTCGCCGTGCCGTTACGCGGCTTGTAGAAGAGAAAATCCCCGGTCTCGGTGGTCTTCACATAGGCGCGCGCCCAGTCCGGTGAGACATGCCGGTCATGGAAGTACAGGGCCCCACGCGTGCGGTCATCCAGTTGCCGGTTAAGTGCCTTGCGTGCGATCTCTTTGGCGATGGCGTAGCGCGGTTCTTCCTGGACCGAATCCGAGCGCCCGTCACACCACCAGGAAAACTGGCAGTTGCCGGTCTCCGAGCCTTGCTTGACCACGCCACAGACGGTGTCCGGAAAACCGTCATGGCCCAGGCGGTTCATCACCACACTGGCCACTGCTTCCATGTCCGCAGGCTTGCCACCCTTCGATTCCCAGTAGATGCTGCGCGCCATGCAGGTGATGGCGTCGTCCAGGGCTGCTGCACCGGCCGGGTCCACCGCCTGGACTTCGCTCTGGGTGATGGCTTTACTCTTGGGGGCCGGTGGGGCGTCGGGTTGCACGGCCGCTTTCTGTTCCAGCACCTCGGCTTTTTCTTCAGCCACTTGGGCTTTCGGTTCGGCGGCCAGCACCGTGGGCGCGCATAAGGCCAGAACAAGGCAGGTTACGATCGTTGGCAGGCGCATAGGGGACCTTTGGCGGGTGAGGGAGTAGAACTTCCCGTTACAGGGTCGACCGCACGGCGCTCAAAACATTCCAGCTGTTCGACGACGGGCGACTTCGCGCATCATGGGCGCAGTCCGTTCAAGGGAGATATTCATGCGTGTCCTGTCATCCGTTTTGCGCCTGGCCAGCCTGCCGCTGGCCCTGGCGCTCGCTACCGCAGCTCAGGCCGACGAGCCGGCGCAGTTGATCGATTCGATCAACAGCTACCGCAGCCAGCCGCAGAAATGTGATAAGCAGGTGTCCCTTGAGCTGCCGCCACTGGCCAGCGATCCGCGTCTGGTGTTGCCGGCCACTGGCAGTATCGACCTGCGCACGGCGCTGGCGCAGGCCAATTACCCGATGGTCAATGTCCAGGCCATTACCCTCAATGGTCCCCGGGACGCTCAGGCGGCGATGCAAGCGGTGCGGGAAAGTTTCTGTCAGGTGGTGCTCGCCCCGCAGTTCATCGATATCGGTGTGAGTCAGCAAGGTCGCGATTGGCGCATTGTCCTGGCGCGGCCGTTGTTGGCTGGCAAGCTGGGCGACTGGCAAGCCGAAGGGCAGAAGCTGCTGACAATGATCAACAGTGCCCGCAGCCAGCAGCGCCAGTGCGGTGGCCAGACCTTTGCGGCCGCCACGCCGCTGACCTGGAACGCGGTGCTCGCCAGTACCGCCGAAACCCATACGCGGGCCATGGCCAACCAGAATTTCCTCGATCATGTGGATCGCGATGGCCGCACGCCGGGTGACCGGGCGGAGCTGGCAGGCTATGCCGGCCAGTTGAACGGCGAGACCATCGCTGCCGGGCAGGACACCCCGCGCAAAGTGGTCGATGGCTGGCTGGCCAGCCCCGGTCATTGCGCCAATCTGATGAACCCGCAGTTCACCGAGATGGGCGCTGCCTATGCGGTCGATCCCAAAAGTGATGCCGGGATCTACTGGACGGCCATGTTCGGCGCGCCGTAAAGGCTGATATCAGCCGTAGTGCAGGTCCGTGCGCTTGAGCAGTTGCTTGCAGCGCTCGGACAAATGCACCACGCGCAGGTGCTTGCCGTTGTTGCTGTAGCGCTCGCGCAGGGTCTTGAGCGCGGCAATCGCCGAATAGTCGACGAAGTTCAGGTGCTGGCAGTCGAGGGTCACCTGGGCCGGGTCGTTGGCCGGGTCGAACTGGTTGAGAAACGGCGTGGTCGAGGCGAAGAACAAGGTGCCGTGAACCCGGTAGAGTTTGCTGCCGTCACTTTCCAGGTGGCTGTCGGCGTACAGCTCGCGGGCTTGCTGCCAGGCGAAGTTGAGTGCGGCGATAACGATACCGAACAGTACGGCGGTGGCCAGGTCGGTGAACACTGTGACTATAGTCACCGCGATGATCGCCAGCATGTCGTTGGCCGGCACTTTGTGCAGCACCCGCAGCGAGGCCCAGGAGAAGGTCTGCTGCGCCACCACGAACATCACCCCGACCAGCGCCGCCAGCGGAATGCGCTCGATCAGCGGTGAGAGAAACAACACGAACATCAGGATCATGACCCCGGCCACCACCCCGGACAAGCGGCCGCGACCGCCGGAACTGAGGTTGATCGCCGTCTGGCCAATCATCGCGCAACCACCCATGCCACCGAATATGCCGGAGGTCATGTTGGCCACACCCAGGGCCACGCACTCGCGGTTGGGGTAGCCGCGGCTCTCGGTGATTTCATCGGTGAGGTTGAGGGTCAGCAGGGTTTCCAGCAGGCCGACCAGCGCCATCAGGATCGCGTAGGGCGCGATGATCTTAAGCGTTTCAAGGTTCCACGGAATGTCGGGCCAGCTCAGCGCGGGCAGGCCGCCGGCGATGTGAGCCAGATCGCCCAATGTTCGGGTCGGCAAATCGAGCAGGTAGACGCCTGCGCCGATGCCGAGGATTGCGATCAGCGCCGGGGGCACGCTACGGGTAAGGCGCGGCAACAGATAGACAACCGCCATGGTCAGTACCACCAGGCCGATCATCAGGTACAAGGGGTTGCCGCTGAGCCAGGCGCCGTCATGTTTGAAATGCTCCAGCTGGGCCAGGGCGATGATGATTGCCAGGCCGTTGACGAAGCCGAGCATCACCGAATACGGCACCATCCGCACCAGCTTGCCCAGGCGCAGCACACCGAAGGCAATCATGATCAGCCCGCCGAGCAATACGGTGGCCAGCAGGTACTGCACGCCGTGTTGCACCACCAGAGCAACGATGACCACCGCCATGGAGCCTGCCGCGCCGGAAATCATCCCCGGCCGGCCACCGAGCAAAGCGGTGAGGGTGCAGATGATGAACGCGCCGTAGAGGCCCATCAACGGATTCAGGTGCGCCACCAGCGCGAAGGCGATGCACTCGGGAACCAGGGCGAAGGACGTGGTGAGTCCGGCCAGGATATCGGCACGGATAGAGGTTGTTCTCATGGAGGGGAAGGCTGCCGGCGAAAAAGGGTAGGATGCTACGGAAGTTCGTGGCAGCGGACCAGTGTTCAAATGGAGGTGAACCGATGAAATTCGTGGTGGTTGCTCAGCATAGAAGCGAGTACCCAGAGCCCATTACCTTTGCCAAGGGCACTGAGTTGATCGTGGGCGAATGTTATGCCGGTGACGAGGGCTGGGATAACTGGTACTTGTGCAGTACCCCCGGTCAGCAGGACGGCTGGGTGCCGGGCCAGGTGATCGAGCGTCTGGACGGCAAGCGGGGCAGGGCGCTGGAGGACTATTGCGCCCGGGAGCTGGATGTTGATCCGGGGGACAGTCTGGTGGGCGGTCGGCAGTTGAATGGCTGGGTGTGGTGCCGCAGGGATTCTGATGCAGCGACGGGGTGGGTGCCTTTGGCAGTGTTGCGCCCGGCTTTTTGACCTGGTGGGCGCTATCGCGGGGCAAGCCCGCCCCCCCCCAAAACGCCCCACCCCCACGGGAGAGGGATTGTCCCCCCAAAA